>DASUAN010000089.1:0-4705 GCA_035763765.1 Candidatus Deferrimicrobiaceae bacterium | reverse complement strand
TCGTGTCCCGTCCGGTGGTCCTTCACCATGCGGTAGGGGGCGAGGACGTACGACCGGATCTGGGACCCCCAGGCGATGTCCTTTTTCGACTTGTGCGCCTCCGCGGCTTTTTCCGCCCGCTGGCGCATTTCAAGCTCGTACAGTTTCGACCGGAGGATCTTCATCGCCATGGCCCGGTTCTTGTGCTGCGACCGCTCCTGCTGGCACAGCACCGTGACCCCGGTCGGCTCGTGGGTGATCCGGACCGCGGATTCGACCTTGTTCACATGCTGCCCCCCCGCCCCCCCCGAGCGGAGGGTGTCGACCTTCAGGTCCGATTCGTTGATCTGAATCTGGACGTCGTCGTCGATCTCGGGGGATACGAACACCGACGCGAACGACGTGTGGCGCCGCTTGTTCGCGTCGAACGGGGAGATCCGCACGAGGCGGTGCACGCCGCTTTCGGCCTTGAAATAGCCGTACGGATGGTCCCCCGAGACGAGAAGCGTGGCGCTCTTGATCCCGGCTTCCTCCCCCTCCTGGCGGTCGACCTCCTCGACGACGAAACCGCTTCGATCGGCGAACCGGACATACATTCGGACCAGCATCTCCGCCCAGTCCTGGGATTCCGTCCCCCCGGCGCCGGCGTGGATCGTAAGGATGGCGTTCCGGTCGTCGCTCTCCCCGCCGAGCATCCGTTCCAGCTCCATATCGTCCAGACGCCCGGAAAGGGAATCGGCGTGTTGTCCGATCTCCGCGGCGAGGGCGGGGTCCTCGGACTCCTCATACAGTTCGAGGTAGGCCCGGAGATCTTCGAAGGATTTCTCGACGGCGTTCCATTTCCCGAGAAACGTCTCGAGCGTCTTTCGCTCCCTCAGCAGGACCTCCGCCTTTTCGGGGAAATCCCAGAGCCCTTCCTTCGCCGCTCCTTCCTCGAGCTCCGCAAGCCGGGCCTTCTTCCGATCCACCTCAAAGATAGCCTCGAAGATCTCCGAAGCGGGTTTCAAGCGAGGCGGTTCTTTCTCCCAAAACTCCTGCGGCCATCGGTTCCTCTCCCGGAAACGCTCAGGATTAAAATTGTTATTATAGTACACAAAATCGCGAATATTTCACCCGTTTTCGCGTATGTCGTCCGCTCCGAACGCGGGTGGATCTCCGCCACGATCGTCCCGTTGCGGAAAAGCCCCATTCCTGCCGACACCTCCCCCCGCTCGTCGATGATCGCGCTGATCCCCGAGTTCGCGGCACGGACCATGGTCCGCCGGTACTCCACGGACCGCATCCTCGCCATGGCCAGGTGCTGATGCGGGGCAACGGTATCTCCGAACCAGGCGTCGTTCGTGACGTTTACCAACCACCGGGCGCCTTCCCGGACGCTCTCCCGGATGATCCCCGGGAAGATCGCCTCGTAGCAGACGGATGCCCCGACGGGTTCGCCCCGGACGGGGAACAGGGCCGGGGAATCCCCGGCGGAAAAATCCTCCTCTCCCACCGTCAGTTTCCGGAGGAAGAAGAGGAGGCTCCGCAGGGGGATGTATTCCCCGAACGGAACGAGATGCCGTTTGTCGTATCTTCCCTTCGCGATCCCCCCTTCTTCGAGCAGGAAGACGCTGTTGTAATATTTCCCCCCCTTGGAGGGGTCGAACCAGGGGGCCCCGAAGAGGATCGTTACCCGGTTCTCCGCCGCCACGGAGTCCACGGCGGCGCTCATCTCCGTTTCCCATCCATAGAAAAAGGGAGCGGCCGTCTCGGGCCACACGACCACCTCCGCGCCTTTCTCCTTCGCCTCCCTCGTGAGAGCCCGGTAGATCCCGATCGTCTCCTTCTGGTACGACGGATCCCACTTGACCGACTGGTCGATCCCCCCCTGCGCGACGCCCACCCGCACGCTTTCTCCAATGGCGACCGGCGCATCCGGCGCGGTCCTGAACGCCCCGTATGCGAAGAGGAATCCGGCAACGGCCGCCGCGCCGGCCAGGTGGAAAAACGCCCCCCTTCGCTCCCCCCGGGCGGCCATGGAACCCGCCAGGTACAGACAGACGTTTTCCGCCGCCAAAAGGAATCCCAACCCGTAGACGCCTGCCAGGTCGGCCGCCTGGCGGAAGAGGAAATGGCCGGAGAGGCTATATCCCAGAAGGAGCCAGGGGAACCCGGTGAACAGGACGGATCTGGCGTACTCGAGGCACACCCACACCGCGGGAAACGCCCACAGACCGGGTGCACCGAACCGCCCCCGAAGGCGCTGGATGACGGCCGCGGCAAGGGAGATGTAAACCCCCATGTAGATCGAGACCAGCAGGGCGGCAATCCCCCCCATTGCCCATCCCAGCTTTCCCTGCACGGCCACCGTGTACGCGACCCAGTAGACCAGGAGAAGGTTGGCGAGGGTTCCCGCGAAAAGCCCCCTCCGCGCGGCCTGGCGCGCGGTGGCGGAGTGGTCGGACAGGCCGAGGAGGGGGACAAGGCACACGAAGGGCAGTCCAGGAACGTCGTAACCCGGCATCCCCAGCGCATAGACGGCGGAGAATGCCACGCAGAGCGCAACCGTTCCCGTCGCGGTGGATACCGAGGGAGGGAAGTTCCGGACGGACTCCCCGGAAAAGAGGCTTCTCAAATGGGGCTTTTCCCCTCTTTCAGACAGGCTCGGTACACCCGTATCTCCTCCTTGCGCATCCGCCTGGCCTCGACCCTCCCCTTTCCATGATCGTATCCGAGGAGGTGCATGATGCCGTGAATGATGAAGAAGAAAATCCTCTCCTCCCCCGAGCACGTCCAGTTCCTCGTCTGCGAGAGGCAGGCGGGGGAGGAAAGCAGGATGTCGCCCGCAAGGACCTCCGGCCGGTCTTCCCCCGCGTCGACCTCGGGGAACGAGAGCACGTTCGTCGTTCCCGCCCGCCCGAGGAACACCCGGTTCCACCGCTCCATCTCTTCGTCCCCGACCACCAGGATCCGGAGATCCGCCCCGGACACCCCCAGAATCTTGAGAGCCTTGCGGACCAGGCCCCTTACGACGTCCCCTCGAAACGGTGCCGGCCGCACGTGCTGCCGGACGCTGATCCGGTTTCTTGCGGATCCCCTCTTCACCGGATCCGGCTCACCGGGGTCGTCGGATATTCCACACGACTGTGGCCAACGGCGGAAAGGACCCTGCTGAACGCCTGGCCGACCGCGTGCAGGTCGCGCAGCGTCATGTCGCACTCGTTGAGCTGGCCGTCGAGGTAGGCCCGGTTCACCATCCGGGTGACCGTCTCCTCGACCTCCTCGGCGGAAGGGTTCCGAAGGCTCCGGCAGGCCGCTTCCGCGGCGTCGGCAAGCATGATGATGGCGGCCTCCCGCGTCCTGGGCCGCGGCCCCGGGTAGCGGAAACTCTCCTCGGAGGCCTTTCGCTCCCGGATCATGGGCTGGGCCTTCTCCAGGAAATAGTAAAGAAGGCTGGTTCCGTGGTGCTGGGCGATGATCTCCGTGATCCGTTCCCCGAGCCGGTGCTCCTCGGCAAGCCGGACGCCTTCCTTCACGTGGGAAAGGATGACGATCCTGCTCATCCCGGGCGTCAGCGTGTCGTGGACGTTTTCCGAACCGACCTGGTTCTCCGAGAAATATTCCGGCTTGGCGATCTTTCCCACGTCGTGGAACAGTGCCGCCACGCGGCAAAGAAGCGGGTTGGCGCCGATCGCCGTTGCGCCCGCCTCGGCAAGAGTCCCGACGACGACGCTGTGGTGGAACGTCCCGGGCGCCTCGATCATGAGGCGCCTGAGCAGGGGGTGGTTCGTGCTGGAAAGCTCCATGAGACGAATGTCGCTTGCGTACCCGAAGGCGTACTCGGAAATCGGGAGAACGGCGAGGGCGATCGGACCGGAGGCGAGCCCGTTCACGGCCCCGAAGATTCCCGCCCACAGGATTCCCGATTCTCCGTGAAAGGCGAATTCGAACGCCACGGCGGCCCGGGCGCAGATGGGTGAAGTCAGGACCCCTACCCAGAGCATTCGATACCGGTCCGGCACCCTCCCCGACCGGGACGCACCCGCTGTCCCCGCCAGCAGGAGGAACATGAGGGCCGACCACCGCCCTTGCGCTGCGGCGGCCGAAAGAACGGACGCGGCGACGGTGAACAAAATCGCGACCTCCGAATTCAGGAGGATCCGGACCAGCATGGCGAACGCAGGAAGGGGAATGAGGTAGACGTAGGTGCGCGACGGTACCGGCACCCCCCAGGAGGAAGAGGCGGCGGGGAGAACATCGACCACTGCCTTTGCGAGGAAGAACAGAGCCAGGGCGAGGGAGCACAGGAACAGGAAGTCCCTTGCGGCCAGCCGCACCTTCCGCACCTCCCGGCCGGCGAACCCGAACCACTCCGTCAGAAAGAGGGCAACCGCCAGAGTAAGGGCTACCGCTCCGACAAAGGGAAACATCTGCCCGAACCGGCCGGCCCCGCGGGGGAGCAATTCCTTGCCCCACAGATAGAACAGGGCGACGAACACCGCCGCGGAAAAAACCCCCAGAGCCGCTTCCTTCACGGAACGGATCTTCCGCGTTCCCGGCGGGCGTTCCCGGGGACGGCTATTCGTGGATGCGTTTTTCGTATCGCTCATACGCCTTGATGATCTCCTGCACGATCGGGTGCCGGACCACGTCGATCTCGGTGAACCAACAGAACGCGATTCCCTCCACGCCGCTCAGGAGGGAGAGCGCCTCGTTCAACCCGGAGATTCGTCCCGAAGGGAGATCC
>DASUAN010000088.1:0-5182 GCA_035763765.1 Candidatus Deferrimicrobiaceae bacterium | reverse complement strand
CGCGACGCTGGCGGCGGCCGGGGCATACCTCGCATTCACGAAGTCCGGGCGGGAAACCCTACGCGCCATCCTTCCGGGCATGGAGTCGTTCTGGCTGGGCGGGAGAGAATCCGCCCGTCGCTACACGGTGGAAAATCCGATCGGTTTTTATGAGTCGGGCAAGGACTCGGAAAAAATTTTCGTCATCAAGGGAGCGGTCACCAACCAGGGACGCACCGCAAAAAGCGGAATCCGGGTCCGGGCCGAACTGTTCGATATTCACCACAAGAGCATCGGCGAATTGACGGTGTACGCCGGGAACGTCATCCATGAATGGCGCTCCGAAACCCGGGAAAGCATCCAAGCCCAGATGTCCAACCGCTTCGGAGACAAACTGAGCAACGTCGACGTCGCTCCGGGGAAATCGGTGCCGTTCATGGTGGTGTTTATCGATCCCCCCGAGGGAATCGAGGAGTATCGCCTGGAAACTCTGGAAGGGGAGTAAAGGCGGGACGCGGGTTCGCCCGGTCGGCCGGAGGGGAACGCCCCGCTATTTGTCCTTGTTCTCCTGCTTCGGGGGAGTGACGTCGATCTCGTTCTTCTCCTTCATCGACTTCCTGAAATTTCGGATCCCTTCCCCGAGGCCGCTTCCGATCTGCGGAAGCTTCCCCGCACCGAAAAGGAGGACCACGATCACGAGGATGATCAGGAGCTCCGGTACCCCAAGTCCGAACATGCAATCCTCCTGGCGGTCAGACGTCTACCCCATCATACCACCGGAATAGGGGAAACGACTCAATTTTCCCGAATCGTCTCCTCCACCGCAATCCCGAAGTGCCTCCCCGCCCTCTCCTCCGCCAGCAGAACGGAATCCCCCGCGGAAAGCCTCGCCACGGAAATCGCCCCTCCCGCGGCATCCGCAAGCCGGATCGTCTCCGCGTTCTGCAGAATCACGGAGTGGCTCTCGCCCCCGGGCCCGTCCGCACGGACCAGCAGGAGGGGCCTGCGCTCCACCTTTACGCGCCCCACGGACGCCACCTCCGCCTCCCCGTGTCCGTTCACCAGAAGCACCGCGGACCCGGCGGAAAGTTCCGAAAGGTATCCCGTCCGCCCCTCCGGAAGCCGGCAATACGAGTGAACCGCCCCCGCGTTGACCCGGAAGGGCCGGGGCAGCACATAAGGGTTCGGGACATTTTCCGCGCACACGAGGAACAATCCCGCGCTCGAATTCCCCACCAGCATCCCGCGGTACCCTTCGATCAGCGAACAGGTGTCGACGCACACCCGGTCCCCGATCCCCAGGGAGGCGACCTCGGTCACCCGGGCGGAAACGAGCGGCACCCGACCTTCCTCGAACCGGGCGGCCGACGCCAGACGGCGCATCCCCGCCGGCGAGTCGGCCTCGAGAATGATCCCGTGCACCCCCCTCTCCAGCACCCCCCGGTAGAGGGCCACCTCCTCGGGGGTGCTCGCCACGACGAGGATCTTTCTCCGATGGGCGACGAGGTTCTCAAGGGGGATGACTTCCCGCTTCTCCGGCCGGACCACCCAGATCGTCTCCGGGGGCGAGGTAAGGAGGGCCGTCTCGTCCCCCTTTCCCTGCATCCGCGTCACGCGGAAATCCCGCCCCTCGCAAAGGTCTCCCCCGGAGCACACCGCCGTTACCCGGCCGAGCTCCCGAACGTTTCCGAGGCGATCGTCGGGCACCCAGAGGGTCTCCACGCCCGACTCGAGCGCCGCGATGGCGACATCCTTCTGCCAGGGAATGACGCGCGCCCACAACTCCCTGCCCATCACTTCCCTTCCCGCTTCAGGATCCCGGCCGCCTCCTTCACGGTCATCCCCCCGTGGACGATCGCCGCGATGGCGCGGACCATCGCCGCCGGGGACTTGTGCTGGAAGACGTTGCGCCCGATGGAGGCTCCCGCCCCGCCCGCCTCCACCGCACCCTTGACCATCCGGAACACCTCCTCGTCGCTCCCCATCTTCTCGCCTCCCGCGATGACGACGAGGGAAGCGCACCCCTCCACCACCTCCCGGAACGTCTCGGGGCTTCCCGTGTACGGGACCTTCACGATGTCCGCCCCCATTTCCGCGCCCACGCGCGCCGCGTGCCGGACGTGCCGAACGTCGTATTCGTTCTGGATCTTCGGCCCCCGCGTGTAGATCATCGCGAGGAGCGGCATCCCCCACCGCTGGCAGTCGGTGGAAACCGTTCCGAAATCCCTGAGCATCTGCGCCTCGTCCTCGGCCCCGAGGTTCACGTGGATCGACACCGCGTCGGCCCCCATCCGGAGCGCGTCCTCCACGGTGGCCACCAGCACCTTCTGGTTCGAGTCCGGCGACAGGTTCGTGCTGGCCGAGAGGTGAATGATGAGGCCCAGGTCTTTCCCGTAGCCGCGGTGTCCGAACATGGCAGCCCCTCGGTGCACGACCGCGGCATTCGCGCCCCCTTCGGCGATGAGATTGGCCGTGGCAGGAATCTGGATGAGGCCGGGAATGGGACCGACGGTCATCCCGTGGTCCAACGGGACGATCACCGTGCGCCGGGTGTTCCGATCGACGATCCTCTCCAGCCGGATCTTCTTGCCGATCATCCTTCTCTCTCCTCCGGTGCCGGTCTTTCTTACCGGTAGGCCCCCCGAACCTTGAGCAGCTCGTTGAGGTACGTCGCGCTGTCGGCGTACTTCAACGCTTCCTCGTACCTTACCTTCCCGGAGGCGACCAGTTCCGCGAGGTTCCAGTCGATGCTGACCAGTTCCTCGACGTTCGTCTGCATCATGGCGCGCAGGAGATGGACCTTGCCCTCGCGGATGGCGTTCCGGACGCGAAGGGAACCGCTCATCCTTTCCCAAGCAAGCACCCGGCCGCTTCCGGACGTCCTCCGAAGGAGGCGCTGCGAGAAAACCACCAGCAGGCAGTCCGACAGCTGCGCTCGGACCTGGTTCTGCTGGCTCGAGGGAAAGATGTCGATGATCCGGTCCACGGCCGCCGTGGCGTTCATGGAGTGCATCGTCGCCATGACGAGATGTCCGGTCTCCGCTGCCGAAAGGGCGATGGAGAAGCTCTCGTAGTCCCGCAGTTCCCCGATCACGATGACGTCGGGGTTCTGCCGGAAGATATGGCGAAGCCCGTCGGCGAAGGACAGGGTGTCGGTCCCCACCTCCCGCTGGTTCACGTTGGAGTTCTTATGCTTGTGCGTGTACTCGATCGGATCCTCGATGGTGATGATGTTCGCCTTCCGCTCCCGATTGAT
The DNA here is from genome assembly GCA_035763765.1 of Candidatus Deferrimicrobiaceae bacterium. Lineage (GTDB taxonomy): Bacteria > Desulfobacterota > Deferrimicrobia > Deferrimicrobiales > Deferrimicrobiaceae > CSP1-8. Next base: position 1,947 of record DASUAN010000088.1, on the reverse strand, counting down.
GAAGTCCACGAGGTTCGCCAGCGTGGTGGTCTTCCCGTGCCCGTTCGGTCCGGTGACGAGGATGAGCCCCTGCTTGCGCAGCGCGTATTCCGAGAGGAAATCCGGGATCCCGAGTTCGGCGGCGGGAGGGATCTTGTCCGCGACGTGGCGGGCGGTGAACGCGATGGACCCGCGCTGGCGGTAGAGATTGCAGCGGAAGCGCCCGATCCCCTCGAGGGAATAGGCGAAATCCAGCTCGAGGTTCTCCTGGAAGAGCCGTTTCTGTTCCGGGGTGAGAATGCCCTGGACCATCTCCTCGACTTCGGGTGATTTCAGCGCGGGGTTTTCCAGCCGCCGGATTTCCCCATCGACGCGGATGGAGGGGATGGCCCCGGAGGAAAGATGAAGATCCTGACCGCGCCAGGTCACCAGCGCCTGGAGAAAGCTCGTGATGCTGCTCTCCGCCGGGATGTGCCGGGGCAACTTCTCCATGAGGAACCGCAGGGTGTTCTCCCCGTATCCTTGGCTTTGGATATGTCGGAGCGCCTGCTCGAAATGGCTCGCCGAGAGGATGACCGGCTTTACCGGGTGTCCCGACTGGAACTCCACCTCGGACAGGGCCGTCAGGTCCGTCGGATCGACCATTCCGACCACGAGCCTCTTCCCCTCGAACCCGATGGGGAGGAGCCGCCGTGACCGGACGGTTTCCAGCTGCACGAGGCGCTGGATCGATGCGGGGATTTCCACCCGGGCGAGATTGATATGCTGAAGACCCGTCTGCTCGGAGAGGGCGTTCAGGAGCAGCTCCTCGCTCAGGAAGCCCAACCGGATCAGGTTCTCCCCGACGGTGCCTCCGATCTGGGCCTGGCTGCTGAGGGCCGCCACCAGCTGTTCTTCCGTAACGAGGCCCGAGGAAACGAGGATTTCCCCGATTTTCATTTTTTTATTCGCCATCTTTTCTCCTCCGTACCGGAAAACCCGGGCCATGAAGGCGTTTTCCCAAATTTATCCCAGAGGGGAATCTGGAGCAACACCATTTTATTTTCGGGCCGCCGTCCGCCTTGCCCATGCAGCGGGTCGAGCGTTTTCCGAACCCATTGAGCAGGCATCCCCGATCGGGCAGAGAATGCACCTCCCCCGCGACGCGAGGGTGCAGGCCTTCAGGATTCCGATCCGCGTCAGGGCGAAGTCGAACCGGGCGGGGTCCTCCGGGCAGACCTCCCGGAACGCACCGGTGATCTCCTCGGCCATTTTCCAGTCGGCGACGGTCCGCACGGTGAGTCCCATCCACCTCCCCATCCTCGCCATGTGCGTGTCGAGGGGGACGATCAGGTGGCGCGGGGAGAGGGCCGTCCAGATCCCGAGATCCACCCCGTCCCCGCCCCGGACCACCCACCGCAGGAAGAGGTTGTGCCGTTTGCACGCCGAGCCCTTCCTCGGGTCGGGAAACAGGAAATTCCCTTCCCTCGGGATCTCCTTGCCCCATTCGTTGCGAAACCAGGAAAGGAAGGCGGCGAGCCACACCCGCGCCCCGCCCTCCGCGCGTGCCATCCCCTGCCGATAGAGCGCCTCCAGGGACCCGTACTCGAGGAGGGCCGCCCGGACGCAGAGGAGGAACCGGTGTACCCCGCGGCAGGAGATGAACCGGTGGGAAAGCCCCGCAACCTGCGACGGGGAGACGGGGCGCCGTCCCGTCAGCGCCCCGTGGGGAGACGGCCCGAGGGCCCGGAACACCCCATCGAGAAACCGAAGGATCTGCGTGACGTTGCCGAACGCGAAGGAGGCGGCGACGAAGGCGGCGACTTCCGCATCCGCCCGGTCCGGGAACCGGCGGGGAAACCGGACGGGGTCGGCCGACGGATCGGCGGCCCCGTATGCGCGAAGAGACGCCGAGAGCGCCTCCCGGAGAGCGTCGGTCGCGGCTACGGGATCACCTTGTTGAGCGGATATTCGACGATGCCGGAAGCT
>DASUAN010000087.1:0-4261 GCA_035763765.1 Candidatus Deferrimicrobiaceae bacterium | reverse complement strand
TCGCCCGGGCCCTGGACGCCGACGAGAATGTGGATGCCGTCGGGATCAACTGCGGGACCGGTCCCGCCGGGGTGTTCGACGCGCTGCAATCCGTCCTCCCCGTCGTCGAAAAGCCGGTCGTCGTGATGCCCAACGCGGGCTTCCCCCGGGACGTCGGCGGACGCATGCTCTACCTCACCAGCCCGGAGTATTTCACCGAATACGCGAAAAAGTACATCGAGCTGGGAGTGCGGGGCGTCGGGGGCTGCTGCGGCACCACCCCGGCGCACATCCGGGTGGCCTCGAGGGCGGTCAAGTCGCTTTCCGGGGTCAAGAAGCACGTGGAGGTCCGGCGGTTCGCCCAGCAGGGGGTCCTCGTCCAGGTCGTTCCTCCCGAGAAGAAGTCGAGGTTCGCCCGCAAGATGCTCTCCGGCGAGAAGGTCACCTCCGTGGAGATCGTCCCCCCCCGCTCCAGCGACCTCTCGGGGATGCTCGCCAAGGTGCGAAAGTGCGCGGAGGCGGGGATCGACGCGATCAACATCCCCGACGGACCGCGGGCCAGCGCCCGCATCTCCCCGATGATCGCGGCCATCACCATCCTGAAGGAGGTCGGGATCGAGCCGATCCTCCACTACTGCTGCCGGGACCGCAACCTCATCGGGATGCAGTCGGACCTGCTGGGAGGGTATGCGGCCGGCCTGGCGAACTTCCTGATCATCACGGGGGACCCCCCCAAGGTGGGCGACTACCCCCAGGCCACGGGGGTCTTCGACGTGGACGCGATCGGGCTCACCCAGGTGGTGTCCAACCTCAACCGCGGGTTCGACATCGGCGGGAATCCGATCGACCCCCCCACCGGGATCTTCATCGGGGTCGGCGCGAATCCCTGCGCGGTGGAGATGGAGAGGGAGATCGGCCGCTTCTTCCGCAAGATCGACGCGGGCGCGGAGTTCGCGATCACCCAGCCGGTGTTCGACGTGGAGGCCCTGTTCCGGTTTCTCGACCGCGTGGAGGGATATTCCCGGCGCATCCCCATCGTCGCGGGAGTCTGGCCGCTGGTCAGCTACAAGAACGCCGAGTTCATGAACAACGAGGTTCCCGGGGTGGTCGTCCCCCCGGAAATCCTCGCGCAAATGGCCCGCTGCCGGACCAAGGAGGAGAGCCGCCGGGCCGGGATCGACATCGCGAAAACGATCATCGAGCGGATCTCGCCGCGCGTGAGCGGGTTCCAGGTGAGCGCCCCTCTCGGCAGCGTGGAAATGGCCCTCGCCGCGCTGGGAAAAGGACGCTGAGAAAGATTCCCAAGTCGGTTGACATCGGCGAAACCCGTCCCTATAAATGTCGTATGGCGGAAGAAACGGAACTCAAGTTTTCCGAGGATCATCTCTGGATTTTGGAAATGGGGGATACCGCGCGCATCGGACTCTCCGATTATGCCCAGGAGCAGCTCGGGGAAATTCTGACCGTGACGCTGCCCGAGGCCGGAAAGGACGTCGAGCAGGGGGAGACGATGGGGGAATTCGAATCCCAGAAAACCGTCGTCGAATTGGTGTCCCCGCTGTCCGGCACGATCCGGGCCGTCAACGAGACCGTCGTGGAGGACCCTTCCCTGATCAACGTCGACCCGTACGGGAAGGGATGGCTCGTGGAGATGGAGATCGCCGATCCCGAGGAACTCGAGCCGCTCATGAACCACGACGAGTACGAGCTGTTCATCGAAGATTGACCCCGAAAAGGAGTGCCTGTTGGAGGAATCGGCCACGCCCGTGCCATCGTTCCGCGCCGACACCAGGCGCAGCGTCCTTTCCCTGGCCCTGGGAACGGTCACGGCGGCCTTTGCCGCCTCGGTCCTCTACCCCCTGTTCAAGTTCCTTTGGCCCATCGAAGGAAAGACCGGCGGCGAGGGAAGCGTCGGAATCCCGGTCGAGGAGATGCTGATCGGACAGTCGCGCGTGGTCACCCTCAGGGGCGAGCCGGTCCTCGTCATCCGGGAGGAGAACAAGGTCGTGGCCCTGTCGGCGGTCTGCACGCACCTCGGGTGCCTCGTCAAGTACAAGGGGGGAGGCGTCATCCTGTGCCCCTGCCATGAGGCCTCCTTCGACCTGAACGGAAACGTCACCGGAGGGCCGGCCCCCCGGCCGCTCGCCTACTACCCGGTCCGGATCGTGGGGGGCCGGATCGTCGTCGAATCGTAGCGACCGGGCAACGGAGAAAAGAGGATGGGGGAGGGGAAAAACAGGGAGGATTCCGGCCGGGAGAGGCAGGAGTTCGAGAAGCGGACCGTCTTCACGGAGATGTTCAATCTCTTCTCGCTCGTCGGGTTCCTCTACGGTGCGCTCGACGAGAATCTTCCCTTCCGGGAGGCGGTCCGGAAGCAGTTCGAAAAGCCGGTCTGCTTCTACCGGACGAGGCTCGAGAGCAATCTGCTCGCCTGCCTCGGGGGGATCGCGTTCCTCCTGTACCTCTTCCTCCTGGGGACGGGGATCCTGCTCCTCATGTACTACCGTCCCACGACCGCCGAGGCGTACAGCAGCGTCGTCGAGATCACGAACCGGGTCCCTTACGGGTGGCTCATCCGGGGGATCCATCACTGGGCGGCGAACCTGATGATCGTGACGGTCTTCCTCCACATGCTCCGGGTCTTCTTCACGGCCGCCTACCGGCCCCCGCGGGACATCACCTGGGTCAACGGGATGATGCTTCTCCTGTTCACCCTCTCCTTCGGGTTCAGCGGCTACCTCCTGCCGTGGAACCAGGTCTCCTACTGGGCCACGACGGTCGGGACGGGCAGCATGTCGGCGATCCCGGTCGTCGGCGAGACGCTGAAATACTTCGTGCGCGGAGGGAATGTGGTCGGCCAGCTCGCCCTGACGCGGACTTTCGCCTTCCACGTGGTGATCCTTCCCGCGCTGATGCTCCTGTTCATGGTCCTTCACTTCCTCATGATCCGGCGGCAGGGGATCGCCGACCCGCTGTAGGAGGGATCGATGGCGCCCCAGGAACCCCGGCGGCGGGAGGACAAGTACGGCAGCGAGCCGTTTTTCCCGAATCACGTCCTCCGCCAGGCGATCCAGTTCGTGCTTCTCTTCGCCCTCCTCATCCTCCTCTCCTCCCTGATCCCCCCCCCGATGCTGCCCAAGGCCGACCCGTACGACACGCCGGAGTACGTGAAGCCCGCGTGGTACTTCCTCGGGGCGTACCAGTTCCTGAAGGTGTCGGAGAAGCTCTCGGTTTTGGGGCCGTGGGCGCCGAAGGTCATCGGCGTTCTCGCCCAGGGGGTCGGGGCGATGGTGATCTGGTTCCTGCCGTTCTGGGACCGGAACCCCGAACGCCATCCGTCCCGAAGGCCGACCGCCATCCGGGCCGGGATCGCCTTTGCCTTCTTCTTCCTGATCATGACGATCTGGGGCTACTTCTCTTGATCCCGGAGGAAAACGCCGCAGGGTCCGCTTTCCGGCAGGCGGCGGCAGCCGTGGCCCTCCTCCTTTCGCTGATCGCATCCCCCGCTTTCGGCCAGCAACGGGTCGACCAGTGCTTCGCCTGCCACAACCGGCTCGGGGGCAGGCTCGGCGATCCGGCCCGGGAGCACTTCCGGAGCGTGCACCGGGAGGCGGGGGTTGCCTGCGTGACCTGCCACGGCGGGAACCCGTCCCTTCCCACCGAGGAAGGGATGGATCCCCGGCACGGTTTCCGCGGGAAACCGGCGATGAAGGAGATCCCGCAGTTCTGCGCCCGCTGCCATTCGGACATCGCCAGGATGCGGCAGTACAACCTGCGGACCGACCAGTTCGCCGAGTACAAGATGAGCCAGCACGGCAGGCTCCTGTTCGAGAAGAACGACCCCCGGGTGGCGGTGTGCACCTCCTGCCACGGCAAGCACGACATTCGACGGAAATCGGACCCGGACTCGACCGTGTACCACACGAACGTCCCGCGGATGTGCGGGAAATGCCATTCGGACCCGGGGTACATGAAACCGTACGGCATCCCCACGGACCAGCTGGAGAACTTCGAGAACGGGGTCCACGGAAAGATCCTGGCGGGGAAGGTCCCGGGGGAGAACCCGACCCTTGCCCCGAACTGCGCCACCTGCCACGGGGTGCACGGCGCCACCCCCCCCGGGATCGGGGAGATCGCCAACGTCTGCGGAAACTGCCATGCCGTCGTGGCCGGGTACTTCCGGGAGAGCGTCCACTTCGCCGCCGCCCAGGAGGTCGGCGAGCCGAAGTGCATCACCTGCCACGGAAATCACTCGAACCGCAGGCCCACGATCAAGGTCTTC
>DASUAN010000086.1:0-2348 GCA_035763765.1 Candidatus Deferrimicrobiaceae bacterium | reverse complement strand
CAGGTGCCGTCCCGGTTCTTCCGGGCGCTGGCCGGATGAGCAGTGGAAGCGGAAGGAATTCTTCCGGGAAAAACCCTGGTTCCCCGTCCCGCAGCGGACGGCGTCCGTCGGCATCGTCCCGGGAAGGCGACAAATCCCGACTCGAACTCATTCCCCGATGATCTTCACCAAAACCCGCTTTCGTCGCCGTCCGTCGAACTCCCCATAGAAGATCTGCTCCCACGGACCGAAATCCAACTTCCCGTTCGTCACGGCGACAACGGCTTCCCTCCCCATGATCGACCGCTTCAGGTGGGCATCGGCATTGTCTTCCCCGTTGTTGTGCCGGTACTGGGAGACCGGCGCGTGGGGAGCGAGTTTCTCGAGCCAAACGTCAAAGTCGTGGTGGAGGCCCGCCTCGTCGTCGTTGATGAAAACGGACGCCGTGATGTGCATCGCGCTCACGAGAATGAGCCCCTCTTTGATTCCGCTCTCCCTGAGGCATCCTTCCACCTCCCCGGTGATGTTGAGATACGCCCGCCGGGTCGGCGTATGGAACCAAAGTTCTTTCCGGTAGCTCTTCATCCGTCAAACCCCCTCCGTTTCCATTACGATGCGCTGATCCACGGCTGGAATCGGGACCACCGAAAAACCTGTCTGCAGGCTTGCCCGGGCTTTGCCCCGAGCAAGGCGGGCGGAGCCTGCGAAGAGCCGCCGTTCACCCGGAGCCGGTATGCTCCTCCAAGGGAGGATGGATTTCCGTTCCGTCCGCGGGTTGCGCGATTCCGGAATCGAAGGCGCTTTCCGCCGGCTGGAAAAGGACGATCCGGTTTTTCCCGCCCTTCTTGGCCTCGGAGAGGGCGTGATCGGCGGCCTGGATCAGGTCGGCAGTCGACTGCCCGTTCTCCGGGAAGCAGGCGATCCCCCCGCTGATCGTGAGGGTCACGTGGTCGTTCCGGTCCCCGATCGGGATCTCCGTTTCCGCGATCTGTTTCCGCAGGTTCTCGGCATACAGGAACGCCTGGTCTTTGTTCGTGGAGGGGAGCAGCACGACGAATTCGTCTCCCCCGTACCGGGCGACGATATGGGAACTCCTCGTGCAGCTTTTGGTGATCCGGGCGACGGCCTGGAGGACCTCATCCCCTGCCGGATGACCCCACGAATCGATGATGTCCTTGAATCGGTCGAGGTCGAATACCAGGAGGGACAGGGGCCGCTGGTAATTCCATGCTCTCCGGATTTCCGTCTCGAAGATCCTCGCGAAGTGGAACCGGTTGGCCAAGCCGGTGAGGTCGTCGCTGTACACGCCCCGCTCGTTGAATTCCAGAAGCATGGCGTTCTGGATCGACAGCGAAAGGAGATCCACGAGCATCGAGATCGGGACCTTCAGTTCCCCGGGAGGGCGTGTGCAGCCCGCGATCACCAGCACCCCCTCGATCCCCGAGATTCCTTGGACGGGCGCGACCAGGTCGGGCTCGATCCCCTCCCCCTCCAGCGACGGCAGGTACCCCTCGATGCCGCTCGTCTCGAAATCTTCCCTGGTGAGGACGATCCGTTTTTGGAGCGCCAATCCGAGAGCCCCCTCGTCCCGCGCGATCCGGACCTTATCTCTCCAATCTTCCGGGAATCCGTATCCGACCTTGAGGGTATAGTATTCGGAATCCGGGAGGGGGGCGAAATACCCCACCTTCCGGGAATTCGTGATCTCCTTCGCATACCGAACGATGACGGGAAAATAGGAGTCGATCGGCAAGTGCTCGGTCATCTTCTGCACCACGACCGGAATCTGTTCCGCGGTCTGGACCGCCTGAGACTTTTCCAGCTTCAATTCCAGCATCATCGCGTTCAACTCCCCGATCCTCGTTTCCAGGTCCTGGATTTTCGCGGATGATTCGAAGCGCGATCTGCGCGCCATGAGCAGGCACGCCGATGCACCTGCGATCGCGAAGATCAATCCGGCGAGCAAGAGATTCTGGACTCCCATGGTATCCTCTCCTTTTCAGATTCCCGTCACGCGGGTCCCATCACCCGATTGCCCGTTTCCTGCCCCTCGGGCATCGGCTTCCCGGCGTGAGCCTGGATGATCATTGACACGAAGTTGTCGAAGAGCGTCGGCTCGAACTCCGTTCCCTTCCCCCACCGCATGATCGACAGAGCATGCTCCAGGCCGAGTTCCTTCCGGTAGGGACGGTTCGTCCGCAACGCATCGTAGACATCTGCGATCTGGGTCATGTAGGAAGCGATATTCAGGGCTCCCCGGTAATGGACCCTCGGGTATCCGGCCCGGTCGTACTTCATGTGGTGTTCGAAACTGACGATCATGGGGAGGATGGATCCGCAGTCGACTTTCCGGAGGCGGACGGCCCCGT
>DASUAN010000085.1:0-2674 GCA_035763765.1 Candidatus Deferrimicrobiaceae bacterium | reverse complement strand
CCTACCATGCCTATCTTCAGGTGCTCGACCTGGAACGGGCAAGGCGGATCCAGCCGTTGGCATGGGACAGGGTCCAGAGGTTTTCTCCATTCCATTTCCGTCCCGCCGACCTGGAAGCGGGGGATTATTTGGCCTCCCCCTTTCCCGTGAGCGAGCTGGTCCGGTCTCTGGCGGATCGGGGGGACGATCTTTTTCATGAGGGGGGCGAGGGGAAGTTGTACCGGATGTTCTTCTGGCCGCTTACGCCGCGGATTGCCCTTCTGTTTCTCGGCTTCGTCTGGCTGTCCTCGGCGGTCTGGAAGTTCCTGTCCCTTCGGGTATGGGTTCACACGACCTGCAGGGGGTGCGGAACGAAGACGCTCGTCGTGGGAATCCGGGAGCGGTCCGACCTGTGCAACATGTGCCAGGCGCAGGTGGGCTGGGGGATCCGGGCCGGGGTGGAGAAAGAGCGAAGGTCGCAGATGATCCGGATGCATCAAAATTACATCAAGGCCAGTTCCGTTCTGCTGCCCGGCTCCGGGGGGTTATGGTCCGGAAAGGAGGCCGGGACTTTGATTTATGTGGCTTTTCTCAGCCTGTCCCTGGCGGCCTTGTCGTCCTCCCTCGGGGCCCGGGAAGGCGGCGACATCGTCTCCGAACTCCAGACGATCGTCGCCCGCTGGTCTTTCCTTCTCACGGGAATTCTGTGGCTGGCCGGAGCGGCATGGGGGATCCGGTCGTTCGGGAGAATGCAGCGGTCGCTCGGAATCGTCGGAAAGAGAGGGTGAGGCGTGCAGGGGAAGATCGTAGACTTCGGCATCCCGGAAATCTTCCAGCTGGTGGCAAGCCAGAGGAAGAGCGGCGCCCTCACGATCCGCGGGGACGAGAGGGAAACGACGTTCCTTTTCTCGGAGGGAATGATCGTAGACGTCCAGCCGGACCAGCAGCGGGCTCCTTTCGCCCTGCTCGGGAACATGCTGGTGGCCGCGGGATATCTGACCGTGGAGGAGCTCCGCCGCATCCTCGCCGAACAGGAGAAGGAAGGGAAGAAGATCGGGGAGCTCCTGGTGGAGAGGGGGAAGATCTCCCGGGAGGATCTCGCCAGGTACCTCTATCTGCAGGTGAAGGACAGCCTGTATCACTCGCTGCGGATCAAGGAGGGCGATTATCGGTTCTCGGTATTTGCCGTGCGCCCTCCCACGTGGATGACCGATCCAATGAGTCCGGATGTTCTGCTCATGGAGGGGATGCAGTTCCTGGACGAATATCCGCAATTGCGGGCGAAATTTCCGGCCGGGATGTTCCAGGTCGTTCGGAAACGTGGGGAAAAGATCGATCCGATGGCCCTGCCCGAGGAGGAACGAAGGGTCTGGAGCGTGATCGATTTCTCGATCGACCCGTACCGGGTGTTCCGGAAGGCCTGCCTCTCCTGGTACGAGGGGCTCCGGGCCTTGTGGGGGCTCTGGGACCGGGGGTTGGTGGAGATCACGGCGTCCGAGGAGGTAAAACCGGACCCGGAGAAGGCAATCCGCGAGAGCATGGCACGACGAAAGTGGATCGGCTTGCTTCGTGCGACGGTCTGGCTGCTCGTGGCGGTGGTTGCGGGATCCTGGGCGTATACGGTTCTTCTGTCCCCCTCGGCGACCCGCGTCATCGCCGAGTGGGCTGGTTTCTACCGGTGAGGGAAAGGGGGAACCGATGATCCCGGCGGAACGGAGGGAAGAGACGATCCGGTTTGACGAACCGGCGGTCCTCGCGGACCTGTTCGGAAGCCAAGACGAGCACCTGCGGATCGTGGAAAAGTTGCTGGGGGTCGCGATCGTCCCGAAGGGGAACGTCCTTCGAGTCGCCGGGGATCCGCTCCAGGTGGAGCTTTCGGTCAAGGTCCTCACGGGGCTCTATCGTGTTCTTCGGAAGGGGATCCCCATCACGTCCAACGACGTCGTGGCCGCGGTCAAGATCGTGCGTTCGGACCGGAATGCCGAGGTGGCGACTGTTTTCGAGGATGTGGTTTTCAAGTCGTCCCGGAACAAGATCATCACGCCCAAGAGCGTCGCCCAGAAGAGGTATCTCGACGCCATGCGCGATTTCGACATCGTCTTCGGGATCGGTCCTGCCGGGACAGGGAAGACCTTTCTCGCGATGGCGATGGCGGTCGGCTTTCTGCTGCGGAAGCAGGTCAGGCGAATCGTTCTTGCGCGCCCGGCGGTAGAAGCGGGAGAAAAACTCGGCTTTCTTCCAGGAGATATGGCAGAAAAGGTAAACCCCTACCTTAGGCCTCTGCATGATGCCCTGCATACGATGCTCGAGTACGAGCAGGCGGGTAGGATGATGGAGCGGGGGGTCATCGAGGTCGCCCCGCTGGCGTTCATGCGGGGGAGGACGCTGAATGATTCTTTCGTGATTCTCGACGAGGCCCAGAACACCACGACCGAGCAGATGAAGATGTTTTTGACCCGGATCGGGTTCGGCTCCAAGGCGGTGATCACGGGAGACATCACCCAGACGGATCTCCCTTCGGGACGAATCTCCGGGTTGAACGAGGCGCTCTCCCTCCTGAGCGGTGTGGAGGGAATCGCATTCTGCTGGTTCACCGAGATCGACGTAGTTCGGCACCCGATCGTGCAGGAGATCATCAAGGCATATGAGCGATACGAAAAACGCATCCACGAATAGCCGTCCCCAGGGACGCCCG
>DASUAN010000084.1:0-2411 GCA_035763765.1 Candidatus Deferrimicrobiaceae bacterium | reverse complement strand
CCCTGGCCGAGCGGGAGATCACGACGAACTCCCGCAAGGCGATGCTGCTCGCCGAGGCGGCGAAGGAGGACGGGGCCGAGGTGTTCGGGGCCCTGAACGAGAACCTCTTCGCGGCGTTCTTCTGCCAGGGACGGAACATCGGCGACGAGGCCGTGCTGCGCCAGGTGGCGGAAGGGTCCGGGGTGCCGCCGGAAACCGTCGAGCGCGCCTTTAGCGACCCGGCCTACCTTGAGAAACTGACGCTGAACTATGCCATCGCGGGAAAGCTCGGCATCACGGGCGTTCCCACCTTCCTCATCGGAAACCGGATCCTCGTGGGCGCCGTCCCGGCGGCGACGCTGCTCGCCGCGGCCCGGGAGACCCGCACGGACCTCGGCTAAAGATACCCCCTCCGCCCCGGTTCACTGTTTACTTCAACAGTTTCGAGGCGATGGACGCGACGTGCTTCCCCTGGAACCTTGCGGCGGAAAGCTCGTTCTCGCTCGGCATCCGCTCCCCCTTGGCGCCTGCGATCGTGGACGCCCCGTAGGGGGATCCGCCGGTGATCTCGTCGACCCGCATCTGGCCCTCGAAGGCGTACGGCAGGCCCACGACGACCATCCCCTGGTGGAGCAGGGTGAGGTGGAAGGACAAAATGGTCGACTCCTGGCCGCCGTGCTGGGTATTCGAGCTGACGAACACGCCGCCGACCTTGCCGACGAGCGACCCCTTCATCCAGAGCTGGCCGGTGGCGTCGAGGAACTGGCGCATCTGCCCGCACATGTTGCCGAAGCGGGTCGGGGTCCCGAAGAGGATCGCGTCCGCCTCCCCCAGCTCGGCCACCGTGCAGACCGGCACGTGGGCGAACGCCTTCTGGGGTTCGACGGCGCCCATCTTCTGGAGGACCTCCTGCGGCAGCGTCTCCGGAACGCGTCTCAACACCGCCTCCGCTCCCTGCACCTCCCTCACCCCTTCCGCGACTGCCTCCGCCATCCTGTAGACGTGCCCGTACATCGAGTAGAAAACCACGTAGACCCTCATCCCGTCCTCCTTTTCCGTGCCGGTTTTCTTTCCTTGGGGAGTGTGGATACTTTACCTCCGGAATCGATCCCGGAAAAGAGGGCGGAACGGACGACGGTGCGGATGGAGCCGGAATCTTGCCGTCCGGGACCCCGAGGCGATGCGGAGGGGTCGGCGAGGCGGCCTGTGGAGCGAGGCATCGGAATCGCCGCGAAGCGGCGGCCGGTGCGCGAGCGGAACCGGCAGCGAGCGGGCGCAAGGTCGCTCGCGTAGCCGAGGAGACCCCTCCGCGAGTTTGGGGTCCCGGACGGCAATCCTCGACAGGGAGACGATGCGGGCGGGAAGGCTTTTAAGGAACGTCCCGGTTCCTACATCAGCATGGAGAGGACGGAGCGCTCGGCGATCTCGAGCACGGAGCGCGGGAGGATCCCCAGGACGAGCACGACGGCCGCGGAGGCGCACAGGGCCAAGGAGAAGAGGAAGCGGGGCGGGCGCGGGGAAGGCACCGCGGCTTCCGCCGGCACCATGTACATGTAGACGACCAGCCGCAGGTAGTAGTAGATGGAGGCCGCGCTGTTCAGGACCCCGATCACGGCGAGCCAGATGTAGCCGTTCTTGACCGCCGCGCTGAAGAGGTAGAACTTCCCGACGAACCCGGCCGTCGGCGGGATGCCGCCCAGGGAGACGAGGAAGAGGGTCAGCAGGGCCCCGAGCGCCGGGTACCGGAACCCGATCCCTTTGAGGTGCGAGATGTCGTACCCCTCGTCCTCCTTCTGGGCGATGAGGATCACCACGCCGAAGGCGCCCATGTTCATGAAGGCGTACACGAGCAGGTAGAAGAGGGAGGCCTGCCCCCCGAGGACGTCGCCGGAGACGAGCCCGACGAGGACGTACCCGGCGTGCGCGATCGAGGAGTAGGCGAGCAGCCTTTTGACGTTGTCCTGGACGAGCGCGGACAGGTTCCCCACGGTCATCGTCAGCACGGCCAGCCCCCAGAGGACCTTCCACAGGACGGGCTGCACGCCCGGCAGGGCCACCAGGAGCACGCGGATCAGGGCGGCGAAGGCGGCCGCCTTCACGGCGGCGGACATGAAGGCGGTGACCACCGTCGGAGCCCCCTCGTAGGCGTCGGGGGTCCACATGTGGAAGGGGACGAGCGACACCTTGAAGCCGAAGCCGACCAGGAGCAGCCCGGTCCCGACGAGGAAGAGCGGGCTGGCGACGATCCGCGAGTCGTAGAGCATCGTGGCCAGGACGGGGATCTTCGTCGTGCCGGTCGCCGCGTACATCAGGGCGATGCCGTAGAGGAGGAACCCCGAGGCGAAGGCGCCGAGGAGGAAGTATTTCAGGGACCCCTCGACGGAGGACATCCGGTGCCGGTGGAACCCGACGAGGACGTAGATCGGGATCGA
>DASUAN010000083.1:0-2751 GCA_035763765.1 Candidatus Deferrimicrobiaceae bacterium | reverse complement strand
CGCGCAGTGCCGGTCACGTTCTCCTGCGTCTTCTCCACCATCGCCTTCAGCAGCTCCATCTCCGGGGAGTACCAGTACCCGTAGTAGATGAGCTCGGCGAACTTGGGGATGAGCGAATCCCGCAGATGCATCACTTCGCGGTCAAGAGTGATCGATTCGACGGCCCGGTGCGCCACATGGAGGATGGTCGCCCCCGGGGTCTCGTACACGCCCCGGGACTTGATCCCCACGTACCGGTTCTCCACCAGGTCCACGCGACCGATCGCGTTCGTCCCCCCCAGCCGGTTCAGATGGGCCAGAAGCTTCGCCGGTCCCATTCTTTTCCCGTTCACCGCCACGGGGACCCCCCGGACGAAATCGACCTCCACATAGGCCGGCTTGTCGGGAGCCTTCTCCGGGGAGCGCGTCAGGACGAACATGTCTTCGGGGGGCTCCGCTTCCGGATTTTCCAGGATCCCCCCCTCGAAGCTGATGTGCATGAGATTCCGGTCGCTCGAGTACGGCTTCCGCACCGTGACCGGGGTCGGGATGCCGTGCTTTTTCGCGTAGCCCACCAGATCGGACCGCGAGGTGAACTCCCACTCCCGCCAGGGAGCGATGACCCGGATGCCGGGCATGAGCGAGTAGTAGGTGAGCTCGAACCGTACCTGGTCGTGTCCCTTTCCCGTGGAGCCGTGCGACACGGCGTCCGCCTTTTCCCTGCGCGCCACCTCGATCTGCTTCTTTGCGATCAGGGGACGCGCGATGGAGGTCCCGAGAAGATACGACCCCTCGTACACCGCGTTCGCCATGAGGGCGGGGTAGACGAACTCCCGGACGAATTCGTCCTGGACGTTCTCCACGTACACTTTCGAGGCCCCGGTCTTCTTCGCCTTGGCGCGAACGGGGCCTACCTCTTCTCCCTGGCCGAGGTCGGCCACGAAGGCGATCACCTCGCAGCCGTAGGTCTCGATGAGCCACCGCAAAATGACCGAGGTGTCGAGCCCCCCGGAATAGGCGAGAACCACCTTCTTCACCTTTTTCACGTCTTCTCCCTCCCTCCGGTCAGTGCGGGATGAGTCTCTCCAGGATGGCCATCTGCACGTGCAGACGGTTTTCCGCCTCGTCGAACACCGCGGACCGGGGTCCCTCGATGACTTCGTCGGTAATCTCCTGGCCGCGGTAGGCGGGAAGGCAGTGCATCACGATCGCGTCCTTCCCGGCCACCCGGAGCAGGTCCGCGTCGATCCGGTACCCGCGGAACGCCGCGAGGCGTTTCTTCCGCTCTCTTTCCTGCCCCATGCTCGTCCATACGTCGGTGTACAGGATATCCGCTCCCTTCGCCGCCTCGGCGGGATCCCGGACCACCCGCACATCCCCTTTCCCGACCGCCTCCGCTTCCCGGCGGATCCTCGCCGAAGGCTCGTACCCTTTCGGACAGGCGACGCGGAGGGTAAACCCGAGCAGATGAGCCGACTCCACCCAGGAGTTCGCCACGTTGTTGCCGTCCCCGACAAAGGCGACCCGCATTCTTCGGAGATCGATGCCGCGCTCCTGGGCGGTCATCAGGTCCCCGAGCACCTGGCATGGGTGATGATCATCCGTCAGCCCGTTGATCACGGGAACGGACGAGCCGGCGGCGATCTCCTCGGCAAAGGCGTGGGAGTAGGTCCGGACCATGATCGCGTCGACGTACCGGGAGAGGACGCGCGCGGTGTCCCGGACAGGCTCCCCCCGGCCGATCTGGGTGTCCCCCGGCGACAGGAACAGGGCGTGTCCGCCCAGCCGGGTCATCCCCACCTCGAACGACACCCGGGTCCTCGTGGACGCCTTCTGGAAAACCATCGCCAGCGACTTGCCTGCCAGCGGACGCGGGTTGACGCCCCGGATCCATCGGCGCTTCCATGTCCGGCCCGCCGACAGGAGCGACAGGACCTCCCGCGCG
Source organism: Candidatus Deferrimicrobiaceae bacterium (assembly GCA_035763765.1). Classification (GTDB taxonomy): domain Bacteria; phylum Desulfobacterota; class Deferrimicrobia; order Deferrimicrobiales; family Deferrimicrobiaceae; genus CSP1-8. The sequence continues at coordinate 827 of DASUAN010000083.1, read as the reverse complement.
GAGAGATCGAGAATCCGCAGGAGATCCTTTTTCACTTCCGCCCCTCCCCCGGCAGGGACTCCTCGAGAATCATGAGCCCCTCCCGGATCTCCCCGTCGTTGATGGTCAAGGGAGGGAGAAACCGAAGGACGTTCCCTGCCGTGCTGTTGACCACGAGTCCGTTCGCCAGGCATCGGTTCGCGATCTCCTTGGTCTCTTCCTCCATCTCGATCGCCAGCATGAGCCCCATCCCCCGGACCGACCGGATGTCCTTCCGGCGGCCCGCCATCTCCCGGAGTCCCTCCGCGAACCGGTCCCCCTTGCGTCGAACCTCGTCGAGAAAGCCGGGAGACCGAATCGTTTCGAACACGACCCGGGCCGCCGCGCAGCAGACCGGGTTTCCTCCGAACGTGCTCCCGTGGGTGCCGGGGCCGAAGGAGGCGGCGATCTCCTCGGAAGCGATCACCGCCCCCAGCGGAAGACCGTTGGCCATCCCCTTCGCCAGCGTTACGACATCCGGGGTGATCCCGTACTGTTCGCTCGCGAGGATGGTCCCCGTGCGGCCCAATCCGGTCTGGATCTCGTCCGCCACCAGCAGAATCCCCCTTTCCCGGCAGAGATCCGCGGCGTGTCCCAGGTAGCCGGAAGGAGGCATCCGGACGCCGCTCTCCCCCTGGATCGGCTCGATGAAAAACGCGCACGTCCTATCCGTCAGGGCCGCATCGAGTGCGGAGGCGTCCCCGAACGGCACCGTCCGGAACCCGGGGAGCAGCGGTTCGAATCCCTTGTGGAATTTCGGCTGGGCCGTGGCGGACAGCCCCCCGTAGGTTCGTCCATGAAACGACCCT
>DASUAN010000082.1:0-12554 GCA_035763765.1 Candidatus Deferrimicrobiaceae bacterium | reverse complement strand
CGGGTCGAGTTCGAGATCACGCAGGGTCCCAAGGGACCCCAGGCGACAAACGTGGTCAAGGCCAGCTAATCCCCAGCGCTCTCGGGGAAACATCCCCGAAAGAGGAAAGGCCCCGGCGGGAAACCCCGCCGGGGTTTTTTTTGGAAGCCTCCTTTTCGCTGCCGGCTGAAGATTTCCCCGCGGAAGGCCGATAGAACACGAGGATTCTGAGAGGAAGCAGGGGGTGCTGCCGATGCGGGTGCTGCCGAAAGAGTTCGTGCCGGAAATCCGGGAACTCGAGAAATCGACGCTCGAACAGATCCACGGATTCCTTCACCAAAAAGACATGAGAAATTCCGACCGGCTGTTGATCTTTTCCCACCTGCTCGATCGGTATATCGAGACGCGGACGAAGATTATCATGAACATCACCCCGGAAGAGGCGGAACAGATCAGCGAATAACCGGTCCTTTCTTAGGACCCGTGATTGACAAGGAAGGAAGTTGGGAGAAAAATCGAGTTAGTGCCGGTGCGTGTCGCACTTCCTTAACATGTCGGACCTCGCGGAGAAGTTCGCCCTTCGGCGGACGAAACGGCTGTTCCTCCTCCCGGTCGGCACGATCGAGTCGGCGGGGGAGGGGTGCTTCTGCCCCCAGGCTGCGTTCGTCAAGGCGCTCGTACGCCGGTTGGTCCTCGGAGCCGAGGAGCCGTCCATATAGTCTCCATTTCCTTTCCGGGCATTGGCCGGAATTCCTGCCGCCATTCCGGCGATGAGGTAAGATGGATGCGTGAAGACCGGGGTCCCGGCCACCTTTCGGAAATGAAAACGCAGCTCCACCTGGAGATCCTGCCGCAACCGGACGAGACCACGTGTGGACCGACCGGACTGCACGCCCTCTACCGGTACTACGGGGACGACCTCCCTCTGGCGCAGGTGATCGACGAGGTGCCGACGCTCCCGGGAGGGGGGACCCTCTCCGTGCTCATGGCGTGCCACGCGCTGCGTCGCGGCTACCGCGCCGCCATCTACACCTACGAGCTCCAGCTCTTCGACCCGACCTGGTTCGTCCCGGGGGGGCCGGACATCCGGGAGCGGCTCGCGGCGCAGATGGCCGCGAAGGACGACCCGAAGCTCCGCACGGCCAGCCGCGCGTACATCGAGTTCCTCGGGCTCGGCGGGAAGCTCCGGTTCGAGGACCTGACCAAGACCCTGATCCGGGGGTATCTCCGGCGCTCCGTCCCGATCATCACGGGGCTTTCCGCCACCTACCTGTACCGGACCGCCCGCGAGTACGGCCCCGGCGACGAGTACGACGACGTCCGGGGGGTTCCCGCCGGGCACTTCGTCGTCCTGTGCGGGTACGACCGGGAGAACCGGACCGTTCTCGTGGCCGACCCCCTGGTCTCCAACCCGGTCGGGAACGGCCACTACTACGAGATCGACATCAACCGGGTCCTCTGCGCGATCCTGCTCGGGGTGACCACCTACGATGCCAACCTGCTGATCATCCAGCCCAGGGAGGAGCGACGGGGAAAAACGGGTGCAGACGCTCATCGTCGTTAACGACCCCGAGGACTGGCCGCTCGCGTTCCCCGGGGTGGAGCTGGTGACGGCCCGCGCCTACCTCACGGATCCCCACTACTCCAACTTGCGCGGGACCCGGGTGTACAATCTCTGCCGATCCTACCGGTACCAGAGCCTGGGCTACTACGTCTCCCTTCTGGCGGAGGCCCGCGGGCACCGGCCGGTGCCCAGCGTGACCACGGTCCAGGACCTGAAATCCCAGGCGATCGTCCGGGTGGCCTCCGAGGAGCTCGACGAGCTCATCCAGAAGAGTCTCGCCCACCTCCAGACGAAGGAGTTCACCTTAAGCATCTACTTCGGGCGAAACCTCGCCAAGCATTACGACCGGCTCTGCCAGCACCTGTTCAACCTCTTCCAGGCCCCGTTCCTGCGCTCCTTCTTCGTCTGCAACGAGAAGACCGGGAAGTGGGGGATCGGGAGCCTGGGGCCGGTCGCCGCGAGCGAGATCCCCAAGGAGCACCGCCCGTTCGTCGTGGAGGTCGCGCAGGAGTACTTCCGGGGACGCAGGAGAACGGGGGGGAGACGGTCCGTCTCCCGGTACGACCTGGCGATCCTCGCCGACCCGAAGGAGCTGGAACCCCCGTCCGACGGGAAGGCGCTTCAGAAGTTCGTCCGGGCCGCCGAATCGGTCGGATTGAACGCGGAGTTTGTGCAGAAGGAAGATTTCGGGCGCCTGGCCGAGTTCGACGCCCTCTTCCTCCGGGAAACCACGAGCGTCAACCACCACACCTACCGGTTCGCCCGCAAGGCCGCGGCGGAAGGGCTCGTGGTGGTGGACGACCCGGAGTCGATCCTCAAATGCACCAACAAGGTGTTCCTCGCGGAGCTCCTGGACCGGAACCGGATCCTCACCCCCAAGACGCTCGTCGTGCACCGGGGGAACCGGGACGCCGTCCTCCGCGACATGGGGCTTCCCTGCATTCTCAAGCAGCCCGACAGCTCCTTCTCCCGCGGCGTGGTCAAGGTGGACGGGGAGCTGGACCTGAGGGAAGCGGTGGGACGACTCCTGGAGAAGTCGGAGCTCGTCATCGCGCAGGAGTTCCTCCCGACCCCGTTCGACTGGAGGGTGGGAATCTTCGACCGCCAGCCCCTGTACGCCTGCAAGTATTTCATGGCGAGGCGCCACTGGCAGGTCTTCCGGCGGGAAGCGAACGGGCTCAAGATGGACGAGGGGAAGGTCGAGACGATCCCGGTGGAGCACGTTCCCACGAAGGTGTTGCGGGCGGCGCTCAAGGCGGCGAACCTCATCGGGGACGGGCTGTACGGGGTGGACCTCAAGCAGGCCGGGGGGAAGGTGTTCGTCATGGAGGTCAACGACAACCCCAACATCGAATCGGGGGTCGAGGACCAGGTGCTGAAGGAGGAGATCTACCTCCGGATCATGCGGGTCTTCCTCCGGCGGATCGAGCAGCGGAAGACCGGTGTCCACCCGTGACCCGCAGATGGCCCCTGCCCTTGTTTGCGGGGTACGGGATCGAGCTCGAGTACATGATCGTCGACCGGGAGTCCCTCGCGGTCCTGCCCGTGGCGGACCGGATCCTCCGGACGGAGGAGGGGGAAATCGCCGACGAACTCGAGGAAGGGCCGCTTTGCTGGTCCAACGAGCTGGCCTCCCACGTGATCGAGCTGAAGACGAACGGGCCGGTTCCCTCTCTGTCCGGGCTGGCGGAGGTTTTCTCCGGGCACGTGGGACGGGTGAACGCGCTTCTTGCGCCCCTCGGGGGAAGGCTCATGCCCTCGGGGATGCATCCCCTGATGGATCCGGCCCGGGAGACGCGGATTTGGCCCCACGGGAACCGCACCGTGTACGAGACCTACGACCGGATCTTCGGGTGCGGAGGCCACGGGTGGTCCAACCTGCAGTGCGTCCACCTGAACCTGCCGTTTTCGGGGGACTCGGAATTCGGACGGCTGCACGCCGCCGTGCGGCTCCTCCTGCCCATCCTGCCCTCCCTCGCGGCCAGCTCGCCGTTGGTGGAGGGAAGGGTCACGGGAATTCTCGACAACCGCCTGGAGACGTACCGGACCAACCAGGAGAAGATCCCCTCGATCACGGGAAGGGTGATCCCCGAGCCGGTCTTCACCCGGCGGGAGTACCGGGAACGGATTCTCAAACCGATCTACCGCGATCTGGCGCCCCACGACCCCGACGGGATTCTTCGGAACGAGTGGGTCAACTCCCGCGGGGCGATCGCCCGGTTCGACCGCAGCACGATCGAGATCCGTCTGCTGGACATGCAGGAATGTCCGGCCGCGGACCTGGCGGTCGTCTCGCTCGTCCTGTCGGCGCTCAAAGGTCTGGTCCACGAGGTCCATGCGCCCTTCGCGGAGCAGCGGGAGTGGGAGGTTTTGCCCCTCGAGCGGATCCTTCTTGCGACGATCCGCGAGGGGGAGGCGGCCCGGATCGAAGACCGGAGCTACCTCGGCATGTTCGGGTATCCGGCGAAACGCGCCACGGCGGCCGAGCTCTGGCGGCACCTGGCCTGTTCGGGGGACGCGGAGCTCCTTCCGCCGGACAAGGAGGTGCGTTCCGCGGCCGAGGCGATCCTCTCGGAAGGGCCCTTGGCCCGGAGGATCCTGCGCGCGCTGGGCGGGTCTCCGTCCCCGAAGAGGATCCGGGAGGTCTGCCGGGCGCTCTGCGGCTGCCTCGAGGAGGGAAGGGTCTTTCAAAGGAAGGGGGAGGGATCATGATTTGCACGGGCTTTTTTTCCCGATTCTCGCGATTTTTTTTCACCCTGCTCGCGTTTCCTCTTCTCGCGGCGGCCGGCGCCGGCGGGGAAGGGGGGCCGGCAATCCGGGAAGTGGGGCCCGCAGAGGCGCGGGCGCTGATCCGGGAAAATGCCGGGAACAGCGATTTCGTGGTCCTGGATGTCCGCACGCCGGAAGAGTTCTCCCGGGGGCACCTCGAAGGCGCCGTGCTGGTCGATTACCGTTCTCCCGGGTTTCGGGAGGAGATGGCGGGCCGAGACAAAACGAAGACGTACCTCGTCTATTGCCGGACGGGGAACCGGAGCGCCCGCGCGCTGGAAATCATGAAGGAGCTGGGTTTCCGCCGCTACCACCATCTGGAGGGAGGAATCAAGCGGTGGCTCGAAGAGGGGCTGCCTGCGGTTCGGTAGATCCTTTCCCCGGAATGACCCCAATCCCGGAAGTGCTTGACGTCAGAGACTCCGGGCCACCAGGACCGTCCCGGTGCCCGTGAGGACCGCTTCGCCCTCCGGGTTGGTGACCCGTCCCTCGAGCTTGACGATCTCCCCGTTCAGTTTCGGCTTCACGGTTACATCGACCACGTCCCAGACCATCATTAGTTGTTCATCGGGGCGCACCGGGCCCCGGAAACGCAGGGTGAACTCGAGCCCCAGCGAGGCGCCTTTCTTCGAAAAGTAGGTGGCCGTCATCCCCAGGAACCGGGAGGCGGTCTGCGGCCCGCAGGCGATGATCCCCTGGAAGCGGGTGGTCTTGGCGAACTCCTCGTCGTGGTGCAGCGGATTGAAGTCGCCGGCAAGCTTCGCGAACGAGGCGATCTCCTGCCTGCTGAACCGGGCTTCGTCCGTGAAACGCTCTCCCACCTTGACCAGGTCCCCCATGCCCTACCTCCTCCGGTTCGGTTTGCCGGCCCATGCCGGTTCGCGGTCTTCCGTCTCCCCTCCAATATAGCGCCGCGGGAAGGCATGCGGTATCGTTTCCCCAGGAGCGACGGGGTGCGGGACGCTCGAGGAGGCCGTCGCCGACCTCGGGAAAGGAAACCATGGAGAGACCCGTCGAACGGTACCACCTGCTGATCGTCAGCGACCTTCACTTAAGCGAAGGCCGTGATCCCGGGAGCAGGAAATTTTCGAAAAACGAGGATTTCTTCTTCGATGAGGAGTTCGCCCGGTTCCTCGCGTATTACCTGGACGCTTCGCGATGGAGCGGCGCGAAGTGGCATCTCATCGTAAACGGCGATTTCTTCGACTTCCTCCAGGTAGTGTCGGTAGCCGATGCGGCGTCGGTTCGGTCCCCCGGTTCGGCGCGCCGCGGGCTGGGCCTTCCGTGCGGGGAGCAGGAGACGATCCGCAAGCTTCGCAGAATCGCGAAAGGGCACCGGCTCTTCTTCGAGTCGCTTGCGGGGTTCGTCGCCTCCGGGAATCTCCTCACGGTCATCAAGGGGAACCACGACGTGGAATTCCACTACGCCGGCGTCCGGGCGGCGTTCCTGGCGGAACTTGCGGAAGCGTTCCGGGGAAGACTCGGACGGGATTCGGCCTGGGGAAAAGACCGGGAGACCGAAGCCCTGGATCCCGGGGCCGTCCGGTTCTCGGACTGGTTTTATTACGAGCGGGAACTGCTCTGGGTCGAGCACGGCAACCGGTACGAGGGATTCAATTCCTTCAAGTACTGGCTTTCGCCTCTTTTGCCCGAGATCCCGGGGTGGCCGCCCGAGCGAAGGAACGACATCGACCTTCCCTTCGGCTCGCTCTTCGTGCGGTACCTCTTCAACCGGATCGAACGCCTCGAGCCGTTCGCGGACAATGTCAAGCCCGCCGCGAACTTCGTCTGGTGGCTGATCCGGAAGCACCCGGTCACCGCCCTCCGGTTCCTCTTCCGGGACGGCCGAACCATGCTCGAAAAAATCCGCCGCGCGTGGGCGGACGTCCCTCCGGAAGCGTGGGAGATCCGCGGGAGGGAGCACGGCGACCGCCTCGTCGAGCTGGCCGGGCGGGAGGGAATCGAGCTTTCGAAACTGACCGAGCTCGACCGCCGGCGTGCACCGAGCATCCTCAAGGAACCCGATTTCCGGGCGAAGGTTCTCCGGACCGTCCTGCACCCTTGGTTTCTCCTGCCGATGGTAGCCCTGGTGGCGATCTCCCTCCTTCTTTCCGTTTATTTCGCCGGGGCGGTCGTGTTGACGGACATGATCCCCGACTTCGTCCGGGAGCGTCTCCTCGAGCCCGCGGCGGAGATTCTTTTTCCGGTTGCTCCCTGGGCGGTCCTTTTTTTCGCTCTCGCGGGGCTTGCGCTGTTCCTCCGATGGCTGCTGACCGGGGAAGAGAAGAGGAAACCGAGCTACCTGAAGGATTGGGCGAAGGGGATCGCCGATCCCGGTCTGCTCGATGTACGGTATGTCGTCATGGGGCACACCCACGACGCGGAGTTGCATGCCCTCGGGGAAAAAGGGGGCCGGAAGAAGGAGTACTTCAATACCGGTACCTGGAACTACGTCTTCAGCGAGGAGGAGCAGCTCATCCGCAAGCCGGTCGAGTTCGTCTTCGTGCAGGGGGTGCGGACGGCCGACGGCCTTACGATGAAGCTTCTCGAGTGGAACGACGGAGCCGGCGAGCCGAGGCTCCTGAAGCTGTTTCGCGACGAGGAGAACGCCTGACTCGGGCAGAATCATCCGGTTCTACCGGGGTTGTTTTTCCTCCACCAGATAGATTTCGGTGCCTCTTGCGGTCAGGTAGTGCAGGCTTTCCGGCGAGTCGAAAACGATCTTTCCTCCTCCGAAGGCGATGACGGCGTCGTATGGATTCCCTTCTTTCCCGTCCACGACGACGAACTGCTTTCCGTCCCGTTCGGCCACATACGCCAACCTTTTTCCGTCCTGGCTGAAGACGAGGGAGCCGGCCCCCGTAGCGTCGTATTTTTTCTCCGGTTTCCCATCCACGAGGACCAGCCACTGATCCCCATCTTTCGCTCCGTATGCCACCCGCCTGCCGTCGGGACTGAAGAGGGGAGTGCCTTCGAGGATGGCGTCGTATCTTTCCCCCTCGTTCCCATCCACGACGACCAGCCACCGGTCTCCCTCTCTGGCCGCATAACCGATCCGCTTGCCGTCCGGACTGAACCTGGGATCGTCCGTCCCGATGCCGTCGTAGGCCTTCTCCTCCTTCCCGTCCACGACCACCAGCCACTGGTTCCCCCGTTTGGCCCGGTAGGCCACCCGGTCGCTGTTCGGACTGAAGACAGGTGACCCGAGTCCGATGGCGTCGTACGGCGTTCCCTCCTTTCCATCCACGACCACCAGCCATTTGTCGCCCGATGTTGCCTTGTAGACCACCTGCCTGTTGTTCGGGCTGACGCGGAAACTTTCGGGGATCCAGGAGGATGCGTCGATCCTTGCGATCCGCTTTTCGGAGACGTTCTTCTGCGAGGGAGGGTGTTCCTCCGCCGCCACGGATTGGCTAAGGCTAAGAATCGGGAAAATCATCAGCCAGCGTGCGATTCTTATTCTGTCCATGTTCGGCCTCCCGGGACCGGGTTCGTTCTCGCCACCATCATAAGGGCTTTTCCCCGGAATGGGTGAGTTTCGGCGACGGACCTCCGCAGGAACGGGCGCCGGAGGAACGTTTTCCCGTTTTCCGGGTTTCATCGGAGGGGACGATGGATGTCCAATCGGAAAACGAGAGGAGATCGACATGAAGACGTTCGGTTCAAAGGCGAAAAAAACATTGGGGATCGTTGCGATCGTCGCGATGATTCCCGCCGCAGGGTTCGCCTCCGGAAGGTTGGCGATCGAGGCTTGTGAAGACTTGAACGAGGGCGACATGGTCCAGTTCACGACCCCCCGGGGGGATACGGTATCCGGCATCTGCCGGGATCTCCGCGGTCAATTGATCGCCGTCCCGGAAGGCGGGTTCCCCGGAAAGCACCGGGGGAAGGGTCCCGGGAAGCGTTTCGCCCGGATGGCAAGAAAACTCGATCTGACGGAGGCCCAGCAGGAGCAGGTGAGGACCCTCCTCGAGTCCGAGCGGGAGAGGGTCGCGCCGCTGCGGAAGCAGCTTGCGGAAACCAGGGAGAAGATCCGGCAGGCGACCTTGGCCGAGACTTTCGACGAAGCGGCGGTCCGGGCCTTGGCTGTCAGCCAGAGCGAAGCGCGCGTCGAACTGGCCGTATCCCGGGCGAGGGTCAAGAGTCAAATCCACGCGCTCCTTACCCCCGAGCAGCGGGAACGGGCCAAAACATTCCGATCCGAGGGGAAGGGTCGGCACGGTCATCGCCCCTGGAGGTAGATAGGTGCCGTCCCTCAAGGTAGTGGAAGGCCCTTCGGACTTTTGGTAAGGTACCGGGGTCCATGGCGGACCGATCCCCACCTGCGGCGTCCCGGCGCGAACGGGTCGGCTGGTACTTCTACGACTGGGCCAATTCGGCCTTCTATACCACGGTCGTCACCGTTTTCCTCGGCCCCTACCTGACCACCGTGGCGAAGGCGGCATCGGACGGCCGGGGATTCGTCTATCCTCTGGGAATCCCGGTCCGCGCCGGCTCCTTTTTCCCGTATGTCGTCTCCCTTTCGGTGGCGCTCCAGGTCCTCTTCCTGCCCATCCTGGGGGCGATGGCCGACTACTCGCACCGGAAGAAAGAGATGCTCGCCGGGTTCGCCTACCTGGGGGCTTTGGCCACCGCGGCGATGTATTTCCTGGAGGGGACGAACTACCTTCTGGGAGGCGGCCTGTTCCTGGTCGCGAACCTCGCCTTCGGGGCCTCCGTCGTCTTCTACAACTCCTTTCTGCCGGACCTCGCGTCCCCCGACGAGCGCGATTCCGTCTCGTCGATGGGATGGGCGGTGGGGTATCTGGGCGGCGGGCTGCTCCTCGCGCTGAACCTGGCCCTTTTCTCCTCCGCTTCTGCGATCGGGATCGAGTCGGGCGACGCGGTACGGATCAGCCTCTGCTCGGCGGGGGTCTGGTGGGCGGTCTTCACCCTCATTCCGATGGCCACCCTTCGCAACCGGGAGCCGTCGAGGAGACCCCCGAAGGGGGAGGGGCTCGTCTCGGCCGGCTTCCGGCAGCTCACCGGCACCTTCCGGAACGCCCGGAATTATCCGAAGACGCTTCTTTTCCTGGGGGCGTACGTCCTCTACAACGACGGGATCCAGACGGTCATCGCGATGTCCTCCGAGTTCGGCCAGGAGGAGCTCGGGCTGCCCCTCTCGACCCTCACCACCGTCATCCTGATGGTACAGTTCGTCGCCTTCCTCGGCTCCCTCGCCTTCAACCGGGTCGCCATGGTCGTCGGCACCCGGAATGCCATCGTCGCGAGCCTCCTCGTCTGGACCGGGACCCTGTTCTACGCCTATGCCTACCTCCGCACGGCCTACCAGTACTACTGGCTGGCCGCGATCATCGCCCTGGTCCTCGGGGGGAGCCAGGCGCTCTCCCGGTCGCTCTTTTCCCTGATGATCCCGAAGGGGCAGGAGGCGGAGTATTTCAGTCTGTACGAGGTGACCGACCGCGGGACGAGCTGGCTGGGGCCCCTCCTGTTCGGCCTGGCCCTCCAGTTCACGGGGAGCTACCGGATCGCGATCCTCTCCCTGGCCGTCTTCTTCGTCGGGGGGCTTTTCCTGATGCTGGGGGTGAATGTCAGGAAGGCGGTGATCGAGGCGGGAAACGAGCCCCCCTGAGGCGTCGATGATCCCGTTTCGCTTTTGGCTGCGGCGGGGGAAGAAAACCCCTATGGGGCAGGCCGGGAATCTGGGAGAATGGGACCATTTTGGGGGAAGGGGAAAGTCGCGATGGAGAGAAAGGCTTTGGGAAGAAGCGGTCTGGTCGTGTCACGGATGGGGCTGGGCTGCATGGGGATGTCGGAGTTCTACGGAACGGCGGACGAGAGGGAGTCGATCCGGACGATCCACCGGGCGCTGGAGATGGGGATCGATTTTCTCGACACGGCGGACATCTACGGGGTGGGACGCAACGAGGAGCTCGTCGGGAAGGCGATCCGCGACCGCAGGGACAAGGCGGTCCTGGCGACGAAGTTCGGCAACGTCCGGGGGGCGGATGGAAGCTGGCTGGGCGTCAACGGAAAGCCCGAGTACGTTCGGAGCTGCTGCGAGGCGAGCCTGCGCCGGTTGGGGGTGGAGGTCATCGATCTCTATTACCAGCACCGGGTCGATCCGGCTACTCCGATCGAAGATACGGTCGGGGCGATGGCGGATCTCGTCCGCCAGGGGAAGGTGCGGTATCTGGGGCTGTCCGAGGCGGCTCCTGCGACGATCCGCAGGGCGTGCGCGGTGTACCCGATCGCGGCGCTCCAGACGGAATACTCCCTGTGGACGCGGGACGCCGAGGGAGAGGTCCTGCCGACCTGCCGGGAGCTGGGAGTCGGTTTCGTGGCGTACAGCCCGCTGGGCCGGGGGATCTTCGGGGGAAAGATCAAGACCTTGAACGATGTGGAAGAAGGGGACTACCGGTGCAGCAACCCGCGGTTCGTAGGGGAAAACCTCGCCTACAACCTTTCCCTCGTGGAAAAAATGGAGAGGATCGCCGCGGAAAAGAAATGCGCTCCCGCCCCGCTTGCCCTGGCGTGGGTCCTCTCCCGCGGGGAGGACATTTTTCCCATCCCGGGAACGAAGCGCGTGAAGCGCCTGGAGGAAAATGCCGGAGCCTTCGACGTGGTGCTGACGCCGGACGATCTCGCAAGGCTCGACGAGGCGTTTCCCCCGGGGGCAGCCAGGGGAACGCGCTACCACGAGCAGGCGATGAAGGCGCTGAACCGGTAGAGGGTCCGCCCTCGCGTCCCGGACCGGAAATGTTCCTTCTGTCGAGAAACGATATTCCCCGCCCGCATCATCTTATGCCAAAATTATCATTTCAAGGGGACCAAGGAAGCAAACCGCCATAGGGGGGAACTCATTTGAAGAAGGAATTCACGCTCACGATCACTTGTTCCGACACGGGGGAGGTCACGTTGCGCGATGACCGCAACGGCGCCGAATTCAAGGGGCGCGGAATGCTGTTGCACCTGGGGGATCATTGGGAAATGAAATCCCACAATTTCGCGTGGGGTTCCGGCAGCAGCATCATCCACGCGTTCATGAACAGCCTGATCGGGGCCCGCGACGATCAGGGAGAGGACGGCGAGTATTACCGGTATATCTACCGGCACATCGTCTTCAATATCGAGCAGGAGACGGGGACTCTCCGGAGGCGGGGCGTCATCACCGCCGAGGAAGCCGTCGAGAAGTACGGAAAAGGGGGAGGCGGGGGGCATGACACCACACATTAAGGCGGAGCTGGACGCCCTTCACGGGATGGTTGTGAACTGGCGGAAAGATTACGAACGGCACGTCGATCCGGCCGGGGGGAACGGTTTCCTGGTCTCGGATTTCCTGGGGGAGATCGAGGAACACCTCTATCCGTACCTGCGCAGGATCCGCGAGTGCGGGTATATCACCGATTCGGAATTTTCCGAGTTCCTGGAACGGTGCTACGCGGAAGTGGCCGGCTTCCGGGAGGGGATTGCCATCTGACCTCCCGGCGGGGTATTCCGTCTCGCCTACGAAATCCCGCCGATCACGTTTTTCAACAGGTTCTTGATCGATCTCCCGATGACCCCCGCGCTCTTCCGGGTGTACCCGCCGGAGAGCACCATGAGGATCGGGATCTTCCGGTCGAGAGCGCTTCGGAACACGAAGCCGTCCCGCCGGAGGATCCCCCCGGAAGTGATGCCCATCCCCCCCAGCGGATCCCCCGCGAGGACATCGGTGCCGGCGTTGTAGATGATGAGCCCGGGCGACGACTCGTCGATGGCGGGAGGAAGCTCCCTCTCCAAAAGCCCGAGGTATTCCCCGTCGCCGATGTACATCTCCACCGGGTGGTTGTACTTGACGTGGCGCGCGGCCTCGTAGTCGCACGGGTAGATGAACCCGTTGAAGACGTCGAAAATGTCCACCCTCGGATCGTCCCGGAAGATCGAGGCGTTCCCGTTTCCCTGGTGGGCGTCGAGGTCGACGATGAGCACTTTCCGGTCGGAGTGGGTTTCCCGCATCTTCGTGACGGCCAGGGGCACGTCCGCGAAGAAGCAGAACCCTCCCCCCGAATCGGCCTTCGCGTGATGGTATCCCCCCGAGAGATTGATGGCCCATCCATGTTCCAGGGCAAGCGAACAGCCCAGGATCGTCCCCCCGGTGCCGTACCGGATCGGCCCGAGGAGGTGCTTTTTAAGAATCGCGTTCGGGACGAGCGCGGCCATCATCACCTCGGAGATCAGCGCAATGTTGGAGGACTTATTC
>DASUAN010000081.1:0-8243 GCA_035763765.1 Candidatus Deferrimicrobiaceae bacterium | reverse complement strand
ACGGTGCCGCTGGGCCACTCCACGTCCACGTCGAACTTCGGGCCGTACCAGCATGGAAAGTCCACCCACCACAAGGATACGGCGCAGATCTTCAACGCGGCGCACATCCCCTACGTGTTCACGGCGTCGGAGAGCATCCCGAGAGACCTGATCCGCAAGGCCGTCAAGGCCCAGAAGTACGCCGAGGAGGGGCTGGTGTTCGGCAAGCTGCTCTCCTATTGCCCGCTGGCGTGGCGGACCGAGGACCAGCTGGCGTGGCCGATTCTCCAGGCGGCGGTCGACTGCTGCTTCTTCCCCCTCTACGAGATCGAGCGCGGGATCACCACGATCAACTACGACCCGGAGGAGAAGGGGAAGAAGGTGCCGGTGGGCGACTGGCTCAAGCAGATGGGAAAGACCCGGCACCTGCTCCGGACCGAGTGCAAGCCGGTGCTTGACTCCTTCCAGGAGGAGGTGGACCGCCGCTGGGCTCGCCTGAAGGAGATGCACAAGAACCCGCTCCTGTAGGCCGGGAAAACGGATCCGAAGGGACCGGAGGGCCCGGGGTGGCGATGCCCCGGGCCTTTGCCTTGTTTGAGGAAAGATTTTTCTGCCTTCGGGTTTTTTTTACCCCCCATGATTTGGTGTCCCGTGAAAACTCCCGCGAAAACATGCATCTAATTTTTTGTCAGGGATGGTATCGAAATTGCTATTATTGAAAAGAGAAAATCCACAAAAGGTTTTGGCGGGAAGCGGGAAATGATCGATTTTTCCCCCAACCGGTTGATTCCATGGAATGACCGGAAGGAGAAGTGCGGGCCGGGGCACTGGCTGCTCGGGGCCTTCCTTCTGCTCTGCTTCCTTTCCGCGGGTCCGGATTCTCCCCGCAGGTCCGACGACCACCAGACGGACCGATACGTCACGACCTGGCTGACGAAGGAGAAGGCCGGGAAGATCATGCGCTACCACGGGACGAACGGAATCAAGATCACCGGGGACCGGGTATTCATCAAGCGGGACGGGCGCTGGATCTGCGTCTACCGGAATCCGTCCTCCCTGCCGGAAAAGCAGGATCTTGAAGATTCGGACACGACGGCCTTGCGGGTTGCCGAGAGCGACTCCTGACGCTCACCCCCCCTTTTCCCTCAAACCGGGTCGAGGAGGATCCTTTCGGCCCATCGGTTCTTTTTCTCGGGGAAAACCAGTATACTGTCGGGAAAATTTCCGATATCAGTCCGATATCAGGCGGAGCAGCTCGTGGAGGAGGCTTTCCCCGACGGCATCCGGCCGGGACACGGTCCCGATCGGGATGCCGGCCATACCCGGTTCCGGTACTGCCCGATCTCCCGCGGGAACCGTGTAACCCTCCTGTTGGCGTCCGCCTGCCTGATGGCGCTGCTTGCCGGCGGGATCTGCCGCGCCGGGGAACGGATCGTCGTCTCCGGACGGACCGCCCAGCGGGTCTTCGACCTTTCCGGAAACACGTTCACGCTTTCCTGGATCCACTCCGTGGAGCGGACGGAATGGCGCGAGACGTTTTCCGTCGACCCTACGGGGAGAATGTCCCTGGCCGCCTCCGAGTTTTCCTCCGGCGGTGCGGGGCTTCCGGGAATGCCGAACGCGGACGAAGTCGTCCGGCTGGGGAACGGGGTCATGCGGCTTACGGGGAGCCGTCTCGCCTTGGATGACCTGAAGGTGGGATTGTCCGATCTTTCCCGTCACTATCTGCGCACGGAAGGCCACATCACCGACCTGAATGCGATCTTCGGCGAAGGAACGATCTCGATACGGGTGGAAAAACCACGAGAGGGGGAAAACGATGCGAAGGAAGAGTAGGAAGATTTTCGGGTTCGTCGCAGCGGTGGCGCTGATCACGGCGGTCGCCGGGTATGCCGCCGACAAGAAGTTCATCTCCATCGCCACCGGGGGGACGGCGGGAGCGTATTTTCCGATCGGCGCGGGGCTGGCCGACGTCATCAACACGAAGCTCACCGGGTACAACGCCTCCGCCCAGGTCACCGGCGCCTCCAAGATCAACTGCATCAACGTGAACGCCGGGAAAAGCGACCTCGCCCTGGTCCTGGGCGACACGCTCGCGTATGCCTACAAGGGCGACCCGCTGGGCGGCTTCAAGGATCCACTGACCAATCTGCGCGTGGTGGCCAACATCTACCCGAACACGATCCAGATCGTCGCCCGCAAGGATTCCGGGGTCAAGACCCTATCCGATCTCAAGGGGAAGAAGGTGTCCGTCGGTGCCCCGGGCTCCGGCACGGAGATCAACGCCCGCCAGATCTTCGCCGCCGCCGGCATGAGCTACAAGGACTTCGGGAGGACCGACTACTTGAGCTTCTCGGAGAGCGCCGACCAGATGAAGAACCGGGCGATCGACGTGACGCTCATGAGCTCGGGCCTTCCCAATCCCGGGATCATGGATATCTCCGTCTCCCAGGACATCGAGATCGTTTCCATCCCGGGGGACGTTGCCATGAAGCTCGAAAAGGAGCACCCGTTCTTTCTCCCCACGGTCATCCCGCACGGCACGTACAGGGGACAGGATGCGGATGTCTCCACGGTGGGCGTCCCGAACTTCATAATCACCCGGGCCGACCTGGACGAGAAGACCGTTTACGAGATCACCAAGGCGATGTTCGAGAACCTGGACCGGCTCGTACAGGCGCATTCCGCCGCCAAGGATATCAAGCTTTCCGGGGCGACGAAGGGGCTGCCGGTCCCCCTGCACCCCGGGGCCGAAAAATATTACCGGGAGAAGAAGATCCTCAAGTAACATCCCATCGGGAGATCCGCCTTGCCCGCCGGGGGGACGGGGAAATCCCCCCTCTTTTTCCTTGGGGTGAGGAAGGATATTCGGGATGAAGAAACTTACGGACGAATTGCGCGATGACCTGAAGACCGCGGCTGCGGTGGACCACGCCGCGATCGACCGGGAGATCGCGAAGTACGACCCCGAGTTCCGGTTCCGGGACCTGGCGGGAGCAGGGATGTGGGCCGTCTTCTCCATCTCCGTCGCCATGTCGTTGTACCAGCTCTACACGGCGGGCTTCGGGCTGCTGAACGCCCACGTGCAGCGCGCCCTCCACCTGGCCTTCATCCTGGCGCTGACCTTCCTGCTCTTCCCCATCCGCAGGAAGGGAAAGACCACGAACATCCCCCTCTACGACGTCGCCCTCGCCATTCTGGGGGCGGCGGTCGGCGCCTACATCTTCTACGATTACCAGGAGATCGTCCTGCGCGCCGGGATCCCGTCGACCACGGACCTCGTCTTCGCCTTCGCCTCGATCCTCTTCGTGCTCGAGGCCAGCCGGCGGATCATCGGCCTGCCGATGGCGGTCCTTTCCGTCGCCTTCCTGCTCTACGCCTACTTCGGGGCGCACCTGCCGGGCATTTTCGCCCACCGGGGGTACTCGATCCAATACGTCGTCGAGTACATGTACCTCACCACGGAGGGGATCTTCGGCATCCCCCTGGGCGTCTCCTCGACCTACATCTTCCTCTTCATCCTGCTCGGAGCGTACCTGGAGCAGGCGGGGATCATCTCCTTCTTCTCCGACCTGGCGATGAGCATCGTGGGGCACACCAAGGGGGGGCCGGCGAAGGTGGCCGTCTTCTCCTCCTGCCTCCTCGGGATGGTCAACGGGTCGGCGATCGCCAACGTGGTCACCACGGGAGCCTTCACCATCCCGCTCATGAAGCGGACCGGCTTCAAGCCGGAGTTCGCGGGAGCCGTGGAGGCGACGGCCTCCATGGGCGGGCAGATCATGCCCCCCGTCATGGGAGCGGTCGCGTTCATCATGGCGGACACGCTCGGCATTCCGTACGTCGAGATCTGCAAGGCGGCGGCGATTCCCGCGGTCCTGTATTTCCTCGCGGTGGGTTTCATGGTGCACTTCGAGGCCGGGAAGACGGGGCTTCGGGGGGTGCCCAGGGAGGAGCTGCCACGGTTCGGCGGGGTCATGCGGGGGCAGTGGTACCTGACGCTTCCCCTCGTGGCGCTGGTGTACCTGCTGCTCACCGGGTACACGCCCCTGTTCGCGGGGTTCTACGGGGTCGTCCTGACCGTTGCCCTGATCATGATCCGGAAGCTCTGGGACACCTATCCCGTCCGGTGGAAACGCGCGCTCCTCCTGGCGGGGACGGCGGCCGGGGCGGGGTCGGTCTGGAAATACGGCATCCACGGGATGCTCGCCCTCCACGGGTTTCTGGTCGCCCTGTCCCTGTTCCGGCCGGAGACGCGCCTCACCCTCTTCGAACTGGTGAAGTCCCTGCACAACGGGGCACGCTCCGCCCTAGGCGTCGCGGTGGCGTGCGCGGTCATCGGGATCGTCGTCGGCGTGGCGACGATGACCGGGTTCGGGGTGAAGCTCTCCGGCGCGATCACCTCGCTGGCGCAGGGAAAGCTCTTCCTCACCCTGATCTTCACGATGGTAGCCTCCCTCGTCCTGGGGATGGGGCTTCCCACCATCCCGACCTACATCATCACGTCCACCATGGCCGCCCCGGCGCTGGCGGTCTTCAACATCGCCCCGCTGGTGGCCCACATGTTCGTCTTTTACTTCGGCCTGCTCGCGGATCTTACGCCGCCTGTCGCGCTGGCGGCGTTTGCCGGGGCGGGGATCGCGAAGGCGGACCCGACGAAGACGGGGTTCCAGGCCGTTCGGCTCGCCCTGGCGGGGTTTCTCGTCCCCTACATCTTCGTCTACGACAATTCGCTCATGCTGCTGAACACGACCGCGACGGGAGCGATCTTCATCGCATTGACGGCGACAGCGGGGATCGTCCTGCTGGGGGCGGGGGCGATCGGGCACCTTCTCATCGGCGCGACGCTGTACGAGCGGGCCCTCTGGATCGCGGGATCCTTGCTCCTCATCACCCCGGGGCTGGTGACCGACACCGTCGGAATTTCGCTGGGGGCGATCGGGATCGGGAGCCAGCTGCTGCGCAAGAAGAGGTTGGCCCGGCCGGGGACGGCCCCGGCAGGGGTTTCGTGAGGAGAACCGCGGTTCCCGGGGGAGGAGGCCGCGGGCCAGGAGGAGCAGGGATGTTCCAGGGAGTGGACTACTACGGGATCGAAGGCGACCTCGGGAGCGAGGCCCGCATGATCCGGGATGCCGTCCGGCAGTTCGTCGACCGGGAGTTCCTGCCCTTCGTCCGGGATCATTACCGGGCGGGAACGTTCCCCCTTGCGATCGTCCCGAAGCTGGGGGAGATGGGGCTTCTGGGCTCGACCCTCTCAGGGTATGGCCTGCCGGGGATCGACAACATCTCGTACGGGCTCGTCATGCAGGAGCTCGAGCGGGGCGACTCGGGGCTTCGCAGCATGGCCTCCGTGCAGGGGGCGCTGGTGATGTACCCGATCTTCACCTTCGGCAGCCCGGAGCAGAAGGAGCGATGGCTCCCCCTTCTCGGCTCCGGGAAGGCGATCGGATGCTTCGGGCTCACGGAGCCGGACCACGGCTCCGACCCGGCCGGGATGAAGACCCGCGCCGTGCGGGACGGGAAGGGGTTCGTCCTGAACGGCACGAAGATGTGGATCACGAACGGGACCGTGGCGGACGTGGCCGTCGTGTGGGCGAAGCTCGACGGGGTCATCCGGGGCTTTCTGGTGGAGAAGGGGACGCCGGGGTTTTCCGCGCCGGAGATCAAGACGAAGCTTTCCCTGCGCGCCTCGATCACGTCGGAGCTGGTTCTCGAGGACGTGCGGGTGCCGGGGACGAGTCTTCTGCCGGGGTCGGAGGGGCTGAAGGGGCCGCTCATGTGCCTGACCCAGGCGCGGTACGGGATCGCCTGGGGGGCGGTGGGGGCGGCGATGGCCTGTTTCGACGAGGCGCTCGCCTACACGGGGGAACGGAAGATGTTCGGCCGGCCGGTCGCCTCGTTCCAGCTCACCCAGGCGAAGCTCGCCGACATGGTCACGCAGATCACGATGGGGCAGCTTCTCGCGCTGAAGCTGGGGCGGCTCAAGGACGAGGGACGGATGCGTCCCCAGCAGGTCAGCCTCGCCAAGCGGAACAACGTGAGGATGGCGCTCGAGGTCGCCCGGACCGCGCGGGGGATGCTGGGCGCAAGCGGGATCTCGGACGAGTACCAGGCGATGCGGCACATGTGCAACCTGGAGTCCGTGGACACCTACGAGGGGACGTACGAGATCCACACGCTCGTTTTGGGAAAGGACCTCACGGGAATCGACGCCGTGTCATGAAGGGCGGGGGAAATGCGGTGACCGCGCCGCTGGGGGCCCCCGTTCGCGGGGGATGAACCGACGGGCCGCCGCCGGTTGACATCTTTTCCTTGCCGGATGGCTGTGGTATCTTTGCGGCTATGAAGCCGGATCATTTCATCCTCCACGAGAAGGAATACAACGCTTTCCAGTCGGTCCTCAAGAAGCTCCTGGTCGACTCCTACGCGAAGGTGGTCTTCCTGGTCGACAAGAACGGATCCCTTCTTTCCTCCGCGGGGGCGACGATGGAATTCGACACCACCTCGCTCGCCTCCCTGGCCGCCGGCAACATCGCCGCGACCGGGGGGCTGGCGGAGCTGATCGGGGAGAAGGAGTTCTCGATCCTCTTCCACGAAGGCGAACGGGACCACATGCACATCTCGGTGGTCGAGAACCGCCTCATCCTGGTGGTGATCTTCGATCGGCGATCCTCCGTCGGGCTCGTCCGGCTCCGCGCTCGCCGGGTGGCCGAAGAGCTCAAGCGGATCCTTCAGTCGGTCGACGAGGCGAGTCGCCGGGAGGAGGAGGAAGGCGGAGTGATCGAGGAACTGACGGAAGCCGACATCGAAAGCCTGTTCAAGTAGCTCATGTCCTTCATCAACTATTCCACCCGGGAGATCAACTGCAAGATCGTCTACTACGGACCCGGCCTCTGCGGGAAGACCACGAACCTCCAGTACATCTACAAGCGGGCGAATCCGGGGTCCCGGGGAAAGATGATCTCCCTGGCCACGGAGACCGAGCGCACCCTCTTTTTCGATTTTCTCCCCCTGTCGATGGGGGAGATCCGGGGCTTCAAGACCCGCTTCCACCTCTACACGGTCCCGGGGCAGGTGTTCTACGACGCGAGCCGCCGTCTCATCCTTCGGGGGGTGGACGGCGTCGTGTTCTGCGCCGATTCCCAGCTGATGAGGATGGACTCCAACGTGGAGTCCTTGGAGAACCTGAAGATCAACCTCCGGGAGCAGGGGTACGACCCGGACCGGATCCCCTTGGTGATGCAATACAACAAGCGCGACATCAACAGCGTGGCTTCCCTCGCGGAGCTCCACGCCCTGCTGAACTACCGCAACGTGCCCGAATTCGAGGCCGTCGCCATCACGGGAGAGGGCGTCTTCGAGACGCTCAAGGCCATCATCAAGCTGGTCCTGATCGACCTCCGGAAAGGAGGCAGGTGATCGAGTCCCCGTGCTTTCCCTCGGCTCGTCCTCCCCAATCGAGCTCGTCCTGACCGTGGCTTCGCCGCGGGAGCTCGCCGGCGCCGATCTTTCCCCCTACGACGCGGTGTGTCTCGGGAATCCCTTCTGCCGGCGGGTCGACGGGAACTACGCGGAGGAGCTGGAACGGCTCCCCGGCGCGGTAGCCACCCTCCACGCGGCGGGGAAGAAGGCCTACGTCACCTCGCCCGCCGCCCCCCGGGGGCGCGACATGTCCCAGGTGGAACGACTCATCGACGCCGCCGCCTCGGCCGGCGCGGACGCGCTCGAGGTCCACAACATGGGCGTGCTGCATCTCCTTCGCGGGAAGGGAATTCCCCTCCCGGCGCACATGGGGGCCTTCGCGAACGTCTACACTTACCTCGCGGCGAAGGTGATGCGGGACTACGGCGCGGTCCGGGTCCGGCCCAACGCGGAGGTAAGCCTCGAGGAGATGACGGTCATCGCCCGGGAGGCCGGAGTCGAGGTGGAGGTCCAGGCCCACGGGAAGATCCCTTTGGGAATCACCGAGAAATGCTTTCTCCTCGAGGGGCCGGAAGGGGAAGACCCGAAATGCCCGTCCGTCTGCGAGGAGGAGCATTGGCTGACCGCGGGGAGGCCCTCGGGAGAAGAGGGACGTTCCGGCCGGAGCGCATGGGTGCTGAAGAACGTCGGGAAGGGGGTCTTAAGCGGGAAGGACATGTGTGTGATCGAGCACCTGCCGGATCTTCTGTCCGCCGGATTTCGCATCTTCAAGGTGGAGGGGCTCTACGAATCGGCGGCCTACCGGTCGGAGGTCGGGGCGGTGTATCGGGAAGCACTCGCATTTT
>DASUAN010000080.1:0-8440 GCA_035763765.1 Candidatus Deferrimicrobiaceae bacterium | reverse complement strand
CCGGACCTTCGGCGCGCCCGAGAGCGTTCCCGCGGGGAAGGTCGCGCGCAGCAGCGAGATGGCGTCGGCGTCCTCGCGGATCCGCCCCCGAACATTCGACACGATGTGCATCACGTGCGAGTAGCGCTCGATCGTCTGGAACTCCGTCACACGCACGCTTCCCACCTCGGCTACGCGCCCCACGTCGTTGCGCCCCAGGTCGACGAGCATCACGTGCTCGGCGAGCTCCTTCGGGTCGGAAAGGAGTTCGGCCTCCATCCGCCGGTCCTCCTCGGTCGTCGCGCCCCGGGGACGGGTTCCCGCGATCGGCCGCAGCTGGATGAGGTTCCCCTCCAACCGGACCAGAATCTCCGGCGAGGATCCCACCAGTGCGAGGTCGCC
The DNA here is from genome assembly GCA_035763765.1 of Candidatus Deferrimicrobiaceae bacterium. Lineage (GTDB taxonomy): Bacteria > Desulfobacterota > Deferrimicrobia > Deferrimicrobiales > Deferrimicrobiaceae > CSP1-8. The sequence continues at coordinate 8,059 of DASUAN010000080.1, read as the reverse complement.
GAGCTTCAGGAGGAACATGTAGGGGGACGGATTCTGGGACCGCAGCACGCGGTACACCTCCGAGGGGGATCGCTTCGTCCGGACCCTTGCCCGGTTGGAAAGGACCGCCTGGATGATCTCCCCGTCCCGGATGTACTCTTTCGCCTTCCGCACGGCTGCCAGAAAGATCTCCCGGGGGACCTCGAACACCGGCGGATCGTTTTCTTCGCCCGCCGGGATATCCGTCCAGGGAAGCGGTCCTTTCAGGACTTCCTTCACCTCTTCGATGGAACGGACACACCGGTCGTAATCGTCGTCTAACGGCCGTTCGCCTCCGATCTGTCCATGGGCAACGATGCGGATCGTGTGCTTCACATTGTCGAAGATGACGAGACGGGTCGGGAAAAGGAACAGGGCATCAGGGGTTCCTTCCGGCGAATGGGTGTCCGGTATCCTTTCGATGTGACGGACGTAGTCATACCCGAGGAACCCGACGGCGCCGCCCGAGAGCCGCGGCAGCCCTTCCGCCCTCACGTATCGGATTCCTGCGAGAATCCCCTCCAGCTCCTTCATCGGGTCCCCGGTCCCCCCGCGGACTTCGGATTCCGTTCCTTTGGTGATCGTCACGGAGGATCGGTCGGCTCGGAAGATCAGGTAGGGGTCGAAGCCGATGAAGGAGTACCTCGCCCACTTCTCTCCGCCTTCGACGCTCTCCAGCAGGAAATGGTTGTCGGGAAACCGGTCGGCGATTTTTAAGTATGCCGAAACCGGCGTTTCCAGATCGGCGTGGAACTCCTGCCAGACGGGGATGACCACCCCCGGAGCCGCCTGGGCAAGAAAGACCCCCCTTTCCGGCTGGATCGTCATCGCCGCATCATCCTCGCACCAGAAATGCCTTCACGTTCCACTCCGACTTCAGTTTCCGAATCGCCCGGTCCGCTGCGTCCCTGTCCGGGTATGGTCCGACGAGGACCTTGTGGTACTCCCCCGGTCTTTCCTGCTGGACGGTCGCCTTGAATCCGGCTTTTTCCAGACGGTTCCGGAACGACTCGGCCGCTTTCCGGTCGCGCAAGGCGGCCGCCTGGACCATCAGCTTTCCAATGGTTGCGGCACGGACCGGCGCAGCCGTTTGCGCCCCCTTGCTGCCCGGACGAGGTTTCACGAGGAGAATCGGTTCGGGCTCCTTCTTCACCAGGGTCTCCCGGAACGTGAGGCTCTTTTCGGTTTCGGTAAGCTGCTCGTCGGCGCTTGGGGGGGGAACGGAAGGAACCTTGCCCGCCTCCTCGGCGAACACCCCGAGATCCTTCTGGATCTCCGACTCCGCTTCCTTCCGGATTTCGATCGGCCCCACCACTTTTTCCGCTTCGTTTTTCCGCTGGGCCGACTTCTTCTCGATGACCCTTCCGACCTGGAGGCCGAGAACGAAAGCCACTGCGAGCAGGACCACGGCGCCGACGGCGAAGAAGACGAACTGGGATTTCTCCCCGTCCGTGTTCCGAAATCCCCGTTTTTTCCTGTAAAGATATCTCACATCCGCTCCGGCGCCGAGACACCGATCAGGGAAAGGCCGATGGAAACAACGTTGCGGACCGCCGTGGCGAGCGCCAGCCGTCCCTGGGTGCGTTCGTTAGATTCCCCGAGAAACCGGTGATTATGGTAAAACGCATGGAACTGACGGGACAGGTCGAGCAGATAGAAGGGAATCCGGTGAGGTTCGCGCGCCCGCGCGGATTCGGAGACGACATCGGGGAACCTGGCCACCCTTTTCATCAGTTGGATCTCATCCGGCAAGGAAAGCACGGACAAGGAGGGGGAGGTCGAAAAGACCGTTCCGCGCTCGACCGCTTCCCGGAAGATGCTGCAGATCCTTGCGTGCACGTACTGGATGTAATATACCGGATTTTCGCTCGACCGCGTCTTGGCCAAGGTGAGATCGAAGTCGAGGTGGGAATGGAAGCTCCGGAGCAGATAGAAGAAGCGCGCCGCATCGACGCCGACTTCATCGATTACTTCACGTAATGTCGTAAACTCTCCTGTACGCGTGGACATTGGGACGGTCTTTCCGTCCCGAATAAGGGACACGAACTGGACGAGCAGGATCTCGAGCCGATCATCGTTCTCCCCGAGTCCGCGCAGCGCGGCGGAGAGCCTGGGAGCATACCCATGGTGGTCGGCTCCCCAAATATCGATCACCCTGGCATGGGCCTGGCGGAACTTCGCCCGATGATAGGCGAGGTCCGAGGCAAAGTAAGTCGTCCGACCGTCGGCCCGCACCAGAACCCGATCTTTCTCGTCTCCATGGGATTCGCTCTTGAAGTATACCGCTCCCTCGGATTCGTAGAGTTGTCCGCGTTCGCGCAGTTCTTCCAATACCTCGGCAACCGCTCCGCTTTCGTGGAGGCTTCCTTCCCGGAACCAGCGGTCGAAATGCACGTGGAATGCCTCGAGGTCTTTTCGGATCCCGTCAAGGATCCGGTCGCACGCCACCTTCCGAAAGAGGGGGAACGCCTCTTTTTCGCTCACCGACAAGTACCGGTCGCCTACCTCCTCTCGAAATTCCCGAGCGATATCGATCAGGTACTCCCCGCGATAACCGTCTTCCGGCAGTTCGATCTTTCTCCCGCACAGCTGCAGATACCGAGCGTGGAGGGACATTCCAAGCTTGTCGATCTGGTTTCCCACATCGTTCACATAATACTCGGTCGTCACCCGGAACCCGGCAAAGGCCAGGATCCTTGCCAAAGCGTCCCCCACGGCAGCACCTCGGCCATGCCCTACATGGAGAGGCCCGGTGGGGTTCGCCGAGACGAACTCGAGGAGGACGCTTTCTCCCTCTCCTTCCCCCGCGGCTCCGAACCGTTCTCCCTTTTCAAGGGCGGTGGCGAGCGTTTCCCGCCACGCTTCGTCCGAGAGCACGATATTGATGAATCCCGGCCCGGCCACGGAGAGATCCCGGATCCATCCTTCCGTGTCCTCCCTGCGGATCGCATCAAGGAGCTCTGCCGCGACATCCCTCGGTTTCCGTTTCAGATTCCCGGCCAGCTGCAAAGCGGCGTTCGTGGCGAAATCCCCGTGCTCCTCCTGCCTCGGAATCTCGACCGAAACCGAGACTTCCTCCGGCCCCCCCCATTCTTCCAATTTCCGTTTTATTCCTGACCCGATGAGGGATTCGGTGATCTTGCGGACGTCCAACAGACTCCCCGAAAACAGAAAAATGACTTTAAAGGTAATACGTTATAGCCAGCGAAGGGGGAAGTCAACGGATAACGCGCATTCAGGAATGCAAAAAGCCCCGCGGGGTTGCGGGGCTAGCGCGATTTCCAGCAAACGTTTCCGGGCATACCCTACTGCATGCAGACGACCTCCGCCGCCTGGAGGCCTTTCGGAGTTTCCATCACGGTGTACTGGACCTCCTGTCCTTCCCTGAGCGTGCGGTATCCGTCCATTCGGATCGCCGTGTAATGGACGAATACGTCCTTGCCTCCGTCCTGCTCGATGAACCCGTACCCCTTCGTTTCGTTGAACCATTTCACCTTTCCGATGCGCTTCATCGATGGTACCTCCCCAAGGCGCATAATTCGCTTATGAAATACCATAGGGGAAAAGGCCGTGTCAATCAGTAGGAACGAATGTATAGATATTTAGCCCGGGGTCCGGAAATCGACCGATCCCTCCCCGGCTGTCCGCCCGGATGGGGATGGATGGGGACGATGAAGGAAAAAGATCGCGACTCCCGAGAGGAGATCGTTATGGACGGCCCTTCCCGCTGCGGGGAGCGGGGGTCGCACCCCCCTCCTTGTCCCGTTCGAGCGGAATGACGATTTCCTTCTTTCCCATGAGTCCAAGCTCTCGGCGGGCGATCTCCTCGATGTACGAAGCGTTGGAGCGCAGCTTTTCCACTTCCTGCCGAAGCTTTTCGTTCTCTTCGCGGAGTTTCGCGTTCTCTGCGATCAGCTGTTTCTCCTTCCCGTACAGACGAAGGGTGCCGATGACGCCGACATCCCCGAAGACGGAGTACAGGATGGCAAGCAGGACGAGTCCCCCGACGACCAGTGCCGGCCAACCCTTTTTCAGCCACGTTTTCTGCTCGTGATACATCGCGACCTCACCCGAAAAGAATGCTCCTCGAAAGCTCGTACAAGGACCGTGGAGCGAACGCCTCTCTCGCGATTTCGCGGTAGGGAGCGTCCCCGGCGAACACCGACCACAGGATATGGGCCTGGGATCCCTTTTTCCCGGCGGCGTCGCCGACGACGCACTTGAGGTAGGCCTCCGAGATCCTTCCCTTCCGGAGGACTCCCTCGTAGATCCCGAAAAGGACCTTTCCCCAAACGTTATCATAACGGAATTGCCGGAGGCATGGTCGATAGAAATGGTCTCTCAGTGCCTTCCCCGATACGCCGTATTGGAGGATCGCCTCCGCGAGGGTGCGCGATGTGTCATGGGACGACTCGATTCCGTTTTTCAGGTATCTGGAAATGAAGGCGTCTCCGACGATCGCAACCCGTTCCGAGAAAGGATTCCGTGCCATGCCGACCGGAACTTTCGGGTGACAGTGGCAAAGCACTTTCGATCCCTGGGGAAGCAACCCGGAAAGAACCGGATTTTTCTCCCGTTCGCGTTCGAGGTCAGCGATCTTCACATGTTCCCCGATTCCCGTCAGCGTGAGAAAGTTGTCTTTCGGCGTAATCGCGAGAAACCGGATCGACCTTCCCAAGGCGGGAATGATATGGATCCGGTTTCTCAGGGTGCCCATGATGAATTCGTTGTCCGCAGGAAGTTCGGCCTGGACGGTGTGCCACGTGCGGGGGGGGACGTACCCCATCGCCAGTTTTCTGGTGATCACGGTATTGACGCCGAAAGCTCCGACCAGGAAATCGAAGTTGCGTTCCTGCCCATCGGCGGTCTCCACCCGGAATCCCCCGGGGATCCTCTGGATGCCCTCCACCCGCTCGTTGACGAACTCCGCGCCCCTGGCGACCGTCGCATCGAGCAGGAACTGGTCGAAGCTCCTGTGGATTCCCTTGGAGGCGACCGGACCGCCACCCCGGAAAACGGTATAGATCATCCCCCGCTGGGGGTTTACGACGTTCACCGAAACATCCCTTCCGTGGATCTCGTATCCGTCGGCGATCCGTCGGACGACCCGTTCATCCAGGGGCAGACCGAGACGTTCGATCTTTCTCACCATCTCCACGCCGATCGCCCCCGCGCACATGTTGCAACCCGACGGCCCCGAGCAATCGAACGTTTTCCTGTCGAAAAGGGTAACCGCAGCGGTTCGTCCCGATTTCCTCAGCCCTTTAAAAAAATGGAGGGCGAAGAACGTCCCCGCCGGACCGGCGCCGATGATCCCGATTTTCGCCCCTTCTTCGATGGGGATCATGCTAAAAATCCACTCCGATCGTTCCCGTTGAGGTTCCCGGGCTTCCCCCGCTTCCCCCTCCTCCTCCGGCACCCACTGCGATACCCACGACAGCCGCGCCCAACAGCGCCCATAACCACCATTTCTGGAACCAGGGAGATCCTGCTCTATCCGTTGCGGAATGGGACGGCCAGCCGGCGGTGATCAGCATTTCGGTCGTGGCTGCGGCTACCTCTGCATCCCCCTCCTCTCCTTCGGGCCACGCAACCGTTCCCAGCAGAGCCGGCCTTTCTTCCCCCTGGACGAGGGAGAGAACCCGCAAGGCAGGTCCCTTTTCTCTCTCCTCGAGGAGAAGGAGGGCTGCCCTCCTCGCACCCGATTCGACCATCCTCCGGGAAAGGATCGATCCTGCCTCTTTCCCGTCGGGGGAAGAAGCGAGAGTCTCTGCCAGGGCGGCGTCGTTCTCGCGCACCAGGGGGAAATCGAGCGACTCGGAATCGCCGGGAAGATACTGCCCCGTTTTCCCGCTCGGCTCGTACCCCTCCATCTGAACCTGGACCCGAACGGGTCCCCATCCGGAGACGCGGACCCGGCCCGGCGTTGTCCCGGCCTCCCTTCCTTCCAGATAGATCGTCGCTCCCGAAGGGAGGGAGTTCACCAGCAGCTCCGCATGCGGTGAAGGACGGTCGCCCGCGCGCTTCCATGCCTCCAGAAACACCGGCGAGAAGAGGCCGGGGTCCGGATGGAACTCCGGGCGGAGGACCCGGGAACGCGCAAGCATTTCCACCGCGTTTTCTTCCTCCCCCTTCCACAAAAACAGAAGCCCCTTTCGGAGGAACACCTCCGCGAGGTACGGTCGGAGGGACTCTCCGAATCGGAAGGATCTTGCCCGGCGCTCCGCATGGGAGAGTCTTTCGGCCGCCTCCGCGGTTTCCATCCGGTTCATGTGGCGGATGGCTTCCCCGATGGCATCCGCGATCTCCTGGTGGGCCTCTCCGTCGGCGACGGGGAACGATTTTCCCGATTCCGCGCCGGCATCCTCGTTTGGTCTTGTCGGAACCCAGCGTACGAGCAGTCGGTTTTCCAAAAATGCCTGCACCGATCGAAGTTTCTGCCTCGCCGTATCCGCCGGAATCGAGGCAACGGAAACCTTCAGGAGGAGGCAGGGCTCCGGGGGAAGTTCCGCGATCCCATAAGGCACCCCGTTCACGCTCCGGAAGAAAACCACGGCCAGGAAGAGGGAAAAGGTCTTACGTGCGCTTGACGTAAATTTCATCCGTGATGTCCTTGTCGACCGCGACGGTGGTCTCCCCGATTTCCAGCACGAAGGAAGGGTTTTTCTGAAGAAGGCGCATGCGGCTGCCCGGGACGATCCCGAGGGAACTCAATTTTTCCAGGCGCCTGCGGGATTTCGGAGTGATGAACACGATCCGGACTTCTTCGCTCAGGACGGCGTCCGACAGGCGGGTCACGAGCGGCTTGATTTCAGTGCGGATCTTGTCGCAGCACTCTCCGCGCGGAATGGGTCTGCCGTGGGGGCAGACCGGCGGGTGCCCCAGAAACGTGCAGACGCTCTCCGTCACGGTTTTCGTGAGGATGTGCTCGAACTTGCAGGCGCTGCTCTCCACCTGGTGGTTGTCGAGATCGAACAGGTTGTTGAGCAGGACCTCCGCGAGGCGATGCCTTCGGATGATCACCCGAGCCCGCTCTTCCCCCGGCCTGGTGAGTCGGACCTCTTCGCCGGAAGATTCGAGCAGCCCCGCCTCGACGAGCTCATCGAGAAGCCGCTCCGGCTCCTCCTCTTCCGTCCTCCGGAGAACCTGGGAACGGGTCGCCCTCCCCTCTTCGCGAAGAGTCCACACGAGTTCGAGGATTTCGTCCTGCGCAAAATCGGTCATCGGCGGGATCCTTTCGCGAGCAGAGATCGAACGAAATTCACCACCTTCGACTCGGGTACGGGAAACGAATACCGGCATCGGGGGCAGCACACGAGGGAGCAGCTTTTGCCCATGGGGCATCCGGTCCGGCACCCGCCTTCTTCCGTGTCAATCTCATATTGGCAAAGAGGGCACCGGATTTTCAAGAAAACTCCCTTCTCCTAAAAACGGATCCCGAGCATCCGGGAGACGAAATTGACGGCCCCGCCGACGAGCACGGCGAAAGGAAAGATGAACAAGGCCATCCCCGCGGCCACCTTTCCTCCCTGTTCCTTGATGATGACGAGAAAATTCGCGAGGCAGGGAATGAAAAGGGTGATCGTCACGAGGCTCACGACGACCTGGAGGTTCGTCAGCATCCCCGCGCGAGCCATGTCGAAAAGCCCGGCGGCACCGTAATCTCTCCTCAGGAACCCGATGAGGAACGCCTCGGTGGTCTTGGGGGGCAAATTCAGCGCCCCGACGACGATCGGCTCCGAGACCTTCTGCATCCAAAGGAGTGCTCCCATGCGGTCCGCGACGAAGAGGATGAGGGTTCCGACCACGAACAGGGGCACGGCTTCCCGCAGGTACCATTCGATGCGGGCCATCGTCTTGATCCCGAGGTTGGACAGCTGCGGCATCCGGATCGGAGGGATTTCGAGGATGAAATCGGACGATTCCCCCGGGATGACCTTGGAGGCCAGGTACCCTACGACGAAAATCACTGCGACGATGATTCCCACCCATACGGCCGTCGCCGCGAAACCTACGTCCGCAAGCATTCCGAGAATGACGC
>DASUAN010000079.1:0-2789 GCA_035763765.1 Candidatus Deferrimicrobiaceae bacterium | reverse complement strand
GAGGTGCAAAAGAAACGAGGCCACGTTCTTTGCGTACATCTGGCTTGCGTGGAAGGGAACGGTCGCCGGGAGGTTCACCGGTCCCAGGACGGTTACCCCATGCCGGGAGACGGTTTCGCCCGGACGCGTGAGCTCGCAGTTCCCCCCCTGCTCGGACGCAAGGTCCACGATCACCGAACCGGGGGCCATGCCCGCCACCATCTCCCCGGTGATGAGAAGCGGGGCCTTCTTCCCCGGGACCTGCGCGGTGGTGATCACCACGTCGCTTCCCGAGACGACCCGGGACATCGTCTCCCGCTGGCGCCGGTAGAACTCCTCGTCCTGGGCCTTCGCATAGCCGCCCGCCGTCTCGGCGCTTTCCTTTGGAAGCGCCAGTTCCACGAACTTCGCCCCGAGGCTTTCCACCTGCTCCTTGACGGCTGCCCGGACGTCGTACGCCTCCACGACGGCGCCCAGTCGCTTCGCCGTCGCGATCGCCGTCAGCCCGGCCACGCCCGCTCCGACGACGAACACCCGGGCGGGGAAGACGGTTCCCGCGGCGGTCATGAGCAGGGGGAACATCCGGGGCAGCTCCGCGGCGGCGAGCAGCACCGCCTTGTATCCCGCCACGGTGGACATCGACGACAGGGCGTCCATCGACTGGGCGCGGGTAATCCGCGGCAGCAGTTCCAGGGAGAAGACGGTAACGCCCCTTTCGACCGGTTCCCGGAGGGCCTCCGGGGCGGAAAGGGGGTCGCAGAGCCCGATGACGGTCTGGCCGTCGCGCAGCAGGTCGTTGTCGGCCCTTCCCGCCTCGGGGTTCGCGCCGAGCGCGCGCACCTGGACGATGACCGCGGCCGCCTGGAACAGTTCGGCACGGGACTTCCCGATCTGCGCGCCCTTCTCTTCGTAGGCTAAGTCCGGGTATCCCGCGGCGGTGCCTGCGCAAGATTCCACCGCGACCTGGATTCCCCGCTTGGCAAGAGAGGGCAGAACGGCGGGCGTCAGAGCGACGCGCCGCTCCCCGGGGAACGTCTCTTTCGGAACTCCGACGATCAAGGGATCACCAGCCTGAGTGATGGTCCGTCCGTGCCGGGGGTTTCGCCCCCTTTTTTCGCACGTCTCCTATATTTGATGTAGGATGACGTCAAAACGCGTCAAAAACAGGGAAAAACCCAGGGAAAGGAACGGACGGAGATGCGCGCAGACGGACGGAGGGCGGGGGATCTCCGCAAAATCCGGGTGGTCCCGGGGGTGCAGAAGCACGCCGAGGGGTCGGTGCTCTTCGAACTGGGGGAGACGAAGGTGGTCTGCGCGGCCTCCGTGGAAGAGCGTGTCCCGCCGTTTCTTAGAGGAGCGGGGAAGGGGTGGGTGACCGCCGAATACGCGATGCTGCCGCGGGCGACGACCACGCGGAGCCAGCGGGAGGGGCGCACGGGGAGGATCCAGGGCCGGACCCAGGAGATCCAGCGTTTGATCGGGAGGTCCCTTCGGGCCGTGGTGGACCTGGAACCGCTTGGCGAAAGGACGATCACCGTCGACTGTGACGTCCTCCAGGCGGACGGAGGAACCCGTACCGCCTCGATCAACGGCGCGTGGATCGCCCTGTGGCAGGCCTGTGACCGGCTGGCCCGAACCGGCCTGATTTCGAAGAACCCCGTCCGGGAGCCGGTGGCTGCGGTCAGCGTGGGGATGCTCAAGGGGCGGATCCTCGTCGACCTCGACTACGAGGAGGATTCGAAGGCGCAGGTGGACATGAACGTCGTCATGACGGGCAGCGGGAACCTCATCGAGGTGCAGGGAACCGCCGAGGGGGAGCCGTTCTCGCGGGATCAGCTGGACCGGATGTTGAAGGCGGCGGTCCGCGCCGGGAGGCGGATCCTCCGGGTCCAGAGGGAGTGGATGAAGGAGGGACGGTGAAGCTGCTCATCGCGACGCGGAACCGGGGGAAGGCGGCCGAGATCAAGGCGCTGATCGGGTTCGTCCTGCAGAAGAACGTCGAGGTGCTGACGCTGCCCGACCTGCCGAGCGTGTCGGAGCCGAAGGAGGAGGGGAAGACCTTCATGGAGAACGCGAGGATCAAGGCGCTCCACTATGCCAAGGAATGCAAGATCCTTTGCGTCGCGGACGACTCCGGCCTTTCCGTAAATGCGCTGGGCGGCCGTCCGGGGGTGCGGTCCGCCCGGTACGCAGGGCCGCAGGCGACCGACGAAGAGAACAACGTGCTTCTTCTCCGGGAACTGGAGTCCATTCCCCGCCCTTGGACGGCCGCGTTTCTCTGCGTGACGGCGGCGGCTCTCCCGGGCCGGGTGATCGCGGAGGCCACCGGTGCCATCGAGGGAGAGATCATTCCCAACCCCCGGGGGGGGGAGGGATTCGGGTACGACCCGATCTTCCTGGTCAAGGGATCCGGAAAAACGATGGCGGAGCACACCACCGAGGAGAAGAACCGGATCAGCCACCGGGGCCAGGCGATCCGTCTCCTCGTCGAGGAGCTGAAGAAAAGCGGGATGTTCGGGTAGGGTCGAATGTCGTTTTCATCCCCTCTGGTTCCCCATATAATCGAGTGGATGTTTCGTAGCGTCGGGACGTAGCGCAGCCTGGTAGCGCACTTGCCTTGGGAGCAAGGGGTCGCCGGTTCAAGTCCGGCCGTCCCGACCAGTTTTCCCGATAGGAAGTTTCTTTTTTCTCTGCCCTCTCCGAGGGGAGACTTCTCTCTCCGGTTGGCCGTTCTGTTTTGGGGGCGTGTGGATCATCCCGGCACTTCCGCCCCCTCTTCCCCACAGAGCGCCTCAGCCGGCAGCCTTTCG
>DASUAN010000078.1:0-2621 GCA_035763765.1 Candidatus Deferrimicrobiaceae bacterium | reverse complement strand
ACGGACAGAATCGGCTTCCCCTTCGTTTTCTTGATGTATCGGGAAACCCCCGTGACCGTGCCGCCGGTTCCGACGCCTGAGACGAACACGTCGATCTTTCCCTCCGTATCCTCCCAGATTTCCGGGCCGGTCGTATCCTCGTGGATCTGCGGGTTGGCGGGGTTCTTGAACTGCTGCGGCAGAAATTCTCTCGACGGGTCCGACGCGACGATCTCGTCCGCTTTCTCGATCGCCCCCTTCATTCCCTTCGCCCCTTCGGTCAGCACGAGCTTCGCCCCGAACGCCTTGAGCACGGTCCGGCGCTCGATGCTCATCGTATCCGGCATCGTGAGGATGATGTCGTACCCCCTTGCGGCGGCCACGTACGCCAGGGCGATTCCCGTGTTCCCCGACGTCGGCTCCACGATCGTCTTGCCCGGGCCGAGCACTCCCCTCTTCTCCGCATCCCACACCATCGAAGCCCCGATGCGGCATTTGACCGAATAGGCGGGATTTCGCCCCTCCACCTTTCCCAGCACGGTGGCTTTCGCTCCGCCGACGATCCGGTTGAGCTTCACCAGGGGAGAACGGCCGATCGAATACGAATTATCCCGGAGCCATTTGGCCATGCAGCACCTCCCGACATAATCTATGGTTTTAATAGTATTTATACCCTGAACTCGTGTCAACATGATTTTCCCCGCTTCCCTTCTCGGCCTTTCTTCGGTATCTTTGGCAGATGGAAACTCTATACCTTTGCGTGTTTTGCAGCTCAAGCAATCTGGTTCCCAAGCTGTACAGGGAAGACGCGGTCGCCCTGGCCGACCGGATGGCCGAGGAAGGAATTTCCCTGATCTACGGGGGCGGCTCGGTCGGCCTCATGGGGATCCTGGCGGACCGCATCCTCAGCCGGGGGGGGAAGGTCATCGGGGTCATCCCGGGGTTTCTCCGCACGGAGGAACTTGCCCACGAAGGCCTCACCGAGATGATCATCACGGAGTCGATGCACGAGCGGAAGACCGAGATGAGCCGGAGAGCCGACGCATTCGCGATTCTTCCCGGCGGCTTCGGGACGATGGACGAATTCTTCGAGATCCTCACCTGGAAGCAGCTCGGTCTGCATTCCCGTCCCATCGTGGTGGCCAACACCGGGGGGTGGTTCGATCCGATCCTCGCCTATTTCCGCCTTGCCGAGAGCCAGCGGATGGTCTCTCGCGGGAACCTCGGCCTGATCGACGTCGTCGATTCGGGGGAAAAGGTCGTCGACGTCCTGCTGCGCCGCGGAGCGACGGGGCCTTCGGTTCCCCGCCTTTCCCGGACTTAAGAGGGTCCTCCGTCAAGGCCGGCCCGTCTTTTCCGCCCGGGAAAGGAGGAGGCGGATCACCGAGGAACAGCAGACAACGAGGAAGGTCGCTTCGGCAAGGTCGGGCGTTCCTTCCCCGGGGCCGCCCCCCGGCAGCCCGCTCGCCGAATGGCAGTGGGAGAGCATGGCATCGATCCCCTCCCGCAAACGATTCCGGATCCCGAGGCGCTCCGCGACCGGCCCGATCGTTCCCATGGCGATCTCGCCCGAACCATCGGCCAGGGAGCGGACGGTCGCGGCAACCGCGATCACCGCCTCACGAATCGCTTCCTTGGGCGCGGGTTCCGGACGTCGCGAAAGAAATTCCACGGCCGCCTGCAGGTGCCGGGCGGCGGCATCCAGATCGAAAAGGGAGAGCTTCTCCCCGGCCGCCACCACCGCGTCCAGGCCGAGTTCGTCGGGAAGCGGGACGAACTTGTCCCGGAGGAGCCGGACGGGCGCCCCTTCCTCCTCGAGAATCCGGTTCAAGGCCCGGCGGATCAGCTTGCGATCCACCTCCTTCATCCCCGCCCCGTCGTCCACGAGGAGAAACTCGTACAGATCGTACACGCGCTCGTCCGAAAGACCGAAGAAATACCTCCTGAACTCCCGGCGCGCCGCCTCGTTGTCCGCCAGCGGCAGTTCGTCGAGCGGCTCCTTGAAAAACGAAAGACAGGCCCCCCGGAGGATCGCGCCCCAGGCCGTCCGGGATCGGTCGTTCGAGGAAACGATTCGGTAAAGGAGGTTCCAGAGAGAATTTCGAAGCGGAGTCCCCGCCTCCGCACCACGATCGCGCATGGGGCATCCTCCCGGAAAATCATACCCGAGGGGAAGAGCAGAGCGCAAAAAAACCCCCGGGGGCGGTTTTCCCCCGGGGGGTTGGCCGTTTTGGCCGATGTGCCGCCGGGACTGTCCCCGCCGGAACTTATCCCCGCACCTCCCAGTGTCCGGGGATCCACACCCGAACCTCCACGTCCCGGTAATGCCCCGGGACCCAGATCCGGCGCGCGTGATGGTTCCGGCGATTCTTTCCGTACCTGCCGTCGTAATAGTCATCGTCGTCGTAGTCGAACCCACCCCGCTCGATCTCCCAGTGACCGGGGACCCAGCGCCTTTCGATCCGGGTCATGTAGTGCCCGGGGACCCACACTTCCTCGGGGGGGTAAGACACCCTCGGGGGGGGGGCATACACCGGAACCGGGTGGGGATGGGCGTTCGCGATCGCGTTTCCGAGAATCGTCACGCCGATGATCCCGGTCAGAATCTTCCCGGCGGTCGCCCACTCCCGGTCCCCTGCCAA
>DASUAN010000077.1:0-5026 GCA_035763765.1 Candidatus Deferrimicrobiaceae bacterium | reverse complement strand
GAGGCGATTCCTGATCCTGCTCCCCGCCCTGCTCCTGTTCTCCCTCCCCTCCCCGGCGCAGGCCCTTCCGGGCTTCGGGGCAGGCGTCCGGGGAACGTACTGGTTCCCGGATCTGTCCGCCACGGCGCAGACGACCACGGCAGGCATACCGGAAACGAAGTTCGATCTGAAGGACGACCTCGGGGTGGGCGACGAGGATTTCCCCTCGGGCGAAGCGTTCCTCCGGTTCGGAAGAATCCACCTCCGGGCCGGCTATACCCAGATCGGCTATGACGGAACGAATACCCTCACAAAGCAAATCGAGTTCAACGGCCAGATCTTCCCGGTCAGCGAAACCGTCATCTCCAGCCTCGACGTCATGATGGTCGACGGGGAGGTGCAGGTCGACATCCTTCGGCCGGACCTCGTCGCGGCCAGTTTCTATCTCGGCCTGATCGGGAAAGTGAAGTACATCGACGCGGATCTGGAGCTTTCCAGCACCCTCCTGACGGAAAAGGAAAGTTTCCAGCTCCCGATCCCGATGGTCGGGCTGGCCGCCGGGGCCGGGTTCCTGAACGACCTCCTGCGGTTCGACGCCCGGGTAACCGGCATGGCCTATTCGGGGAACCATCTTTACGAGGCGGACGCGTTTGCCTCCATCGTCCCGTTCCCGTTCTTTCGGATCCAGGGAGGATACCGGCACATCGACCTGAAGGCGGACGAGGACGACCTCCTCGCCGAGTTCGAAATTTCGGGGCCGTACGTCGGCGCGCAACTTTCGTTTTAGGAAGGAAAAACTGCTTGAAGCGCCCGCGGGGAAGGGTAGAATGAAAATTCCCGCGGGCGCTTAACTCAGCGGTAGAGTGCCACCTTCACACGGTGGAAGTCACAGGTTCAAATCCTGTAGCGCCCACCACGGATCCGCATCGGGAGGCCTGCCGGCCTCCCGTTTCCCATTCCGGAGATTCTCCCGTCACGAGCTTTCCGCGTTAGGCGGTGCATCCTTCCCGCAGGAGCAGAGGGCTTCCGCGACCACCTCCTGGAAGTCCTTCACGGCGCACGGCTTTCGCAGGATGTAGTCGACCCCGGCCTGCCGGATCCGCTGTTCCTCCTGGTGCACCGCCCAGCCGCTGACCAGGAGGACCGGCACGTCGGGGGCCTGGTTCTTGACCTGCTCGGCCACCTGCAGGCCCGAGATTCCCGGCATGCTCAGGTCCGTGATGACCAGGTCGAACTTCTCCCTTTCGAAGATGCGAAGCCCTTCCGTCCCCGAGGAGGCGAGGACGGCCTTGTGCCCCATCTCCGTGACGTACCGTTCGAAGAGTTCCCGGTTCAATTCCCCGTCTTCGATGATGAGGATCCTCGCCGGGTCCGTTTCCTGCCGCTCCTCCCTCCCCTTGCGCGCCTTTTCCCATGTCGCCGGGGATAGCACCGGCAGCCGCAGCCGGAAGGTGGTTCCCGCTCCCTCCACGCTGTTCACCCGGATCTCCCCCCCGTGGCGCGCGACGATCCCGTAGATGATGCTCGTCCCCAGTCCCTGGCCGGCCTCCTTGGTGGTGAAGAAGGGCTCGAAGAGCCTCTCCTGCACCTCTTTCCTCATCCCGATCCCCGTGTCCGCCACCTCCAACTGGAGGTGGTCCCCTTCGTGGAAGGTCGCCAGGGAAATCTCGCCTCCCCCGGGCATCGCTTCCACGGAGTTGATGATGAGGTTGCAGACGACCCGGCAGATCTCGGCCGGTTCGCCCACCGTCAGGGGAAGGGTCCCGGGAGTGACGCGGACTGCGATGCGGATCCCCTTGGCCTCGCACTCGTCCTTCCACTTGGTCCGGGTCATCTCCACGGCGTTTTTCACGACCGCGTTCAGGTCGAGGGGTCCGCCGGGAACATCCTTGCGGATCCGGGAAAGATCCTGGATCCGGCTGATCGTTTCCGCCCCCTGGAGCGTGAGCTTCTCGATCGTTCCCAGATGCATGCGGAAGAACGGAAGGTCCAGCTCCGGGTTGCTAAGCTTCATGCCGAGAAGCTGGGTCCTGCCCAGAATTCCGTGGAGCAGGTTATTGAAATCGTGCGCCACCCCGGCCGCCAGCTGGCCGAGCGCCCGGAGGCGCTCCGTGTCCACGATGTCTTTCTGGGCGGCCTTCAGGGACTCGTACGCCCCTTGAAGCTCTTCGAACTGTCTCGTCCGCTCGATCGCCATCGCCGCCTGGCCCGCGAGACCGTACAGGAACGCCATGTCCTCCTCGTCGAAGGGAAGACCGGACCGTCGGTCGGTAACGTTGATCACTCCCAGCACCTTCTCCTGAAGCTGGATCGGGATGCTGAAGACCATCGGGGCGGAGATGAACGAACCGGCATTGGTGGAGCCCAGGGACCGGCTGATCCTCGGATCCGTCATGACGTCCTTGACGAGAACCGGCTTCCCTTCCTTGGCGACCCACCCGGCGATTCCCTCTCCCACCTTCAGCCGGACCTTTTCGACGACCTCGGCGTCCAAACCGCGCGAGGCGGCGATCCGGATCTCCCCGTGCCGGTCGTTCACCAGCATCAGGGAAACCCTCTCGACGTCCAATTCCTCGGAGACCAGTCCGACAAAGAAGTCGAGAAGCTCCGGCAGCGTGCTGATCCCTCCCATGGCGATTCCGGCCCGGATGAGGGAGTTCTGACGCTTCAGGGAGGCCGAAAGCTCCCGGTTGCGCCGATCCAGGTCCTGGTCCAGCTGCCGGTTCTTCAGGGACAGCGCCCTTTTTTCGAGGGCCCTCCGCACGGTCTCCCAAACGGCATCGAGATTCGCCGCGGAAATCGGAAGATATTCGTAGACGATATCCCGAACCCCCGGGCTCACCGATTCCCGGGAACCGTTCTCCGCCAGGAAAACGACTTCGGTGTCCGGGGAGATCCTCTTGAAGTTGCTGGCCAGCGGGAATCCGTCCCCCCCGTTCGCCGAGACATCCACGAGGGCGAGGGAAAACATCTCCCGACCCAGCAGCCCGAGTCCCTCCTCGGCCGTCCGGATTCCCCGGGGGTCGCACCCCTTCTCCTTCAAAAGCTCCGAGAGGCCTTCGAGGAGCGGCGGCCGGTCCGCAACGATGAGGATCTTCTCTCTGCTCATTCCCTCGTCTTTCCCGATCGCGGCAAAGGATTCCCAGCCCCCGTCCGTCTTCCGAACGGGGACCTGGTTACCCTTATCGGCAAGATATTGGGAATCTTTATGTTCCGACGAACGCGGACACCACGCCCACGCCCCGGACGTCCGGCCTGCCCTCGGATACCCTCCGGTATCCGGCCGCACGGAAGAAGGAGGCGATCTCCCGGGCCGTGTACGCTTTCCCGCCTTCCGTCACGGCGACCATGTGGACGGAAAAAAACGCGGGGCCGGGCGGGGAGGTGCCGCCCTTCTCGAGAAGAAACTCCTGGACGGCGACGCGGCCTCCCGCGGCAACCGCCTTCCGGACCTTGCGCAGAAGAAAAACGCACTCCTTTTCCGCGTAGGCATGGAGGATCTGGGAGATCCAGACGAAGTCGTACGGCCCGCCGAGCCGATCGCGCAGAAAATCTCCTTCGCGCAAGGCGATCAGCCCGGACGCGCCCTTCTCCTCCAGGATCTTCCTCGTGACGGCAAGCGTCTCCGACGTGTCGAACACGGTGACCCGCACACCGGGATACCGCTTCGCCCACTCGACCGCATAAGTCCCGGGGCCGCCTCCCAGGTCGAGAACCCGTTCCCCCTTCCGCAGCGGGTATTGCCCGGCCATGAAAACGGCCCGCTCCCGCGCGTTGTCCTCCATCCCTCGGATGAAGTTCTCCTGGTAGCCTTGCTTTTCGCCGGGCCGCCTTCTTCGGGAACGGATCGTATCCGGAAGCTTCGTCCACTCCGGCCAGCAGTCGAGATGGTGGAGCAGGATGGACGCCTTCGAGGAGGGGCCTTCCGCGAGAAATCGAGCGGCGATCTTCCCGTTCCGGTAGGTCTTCCCCTTCTTTTCCAGCAGGCCGGCGGCCACCAGGGCGTTCAAGAGGATGGCGAGCCGGCGCGGGTCCGCAACGAGGCGCCGGGCAAGCCGGCCGGCGTCCGAGGGCCCTGCGGACAGCGCGGAAAAAACGCCGAGGTCCAGCGCGGCGAACAGAGTCATGGAACGCTGATACCCGTGACCCATCTCCATGAGTTCATCGACCGTTGCCACCGGTACCATACGCACCCCCCTCGGAATCCGTCATCGTTTCTTCAGAATGCCCGGCTCGCCCTTGCGGTCGACCACCTCATACCCGGCCTCCCGGATCTTCTCCCGCAGGGCGTCCGCCTCGGCGAACTTCCGTTCCCTTCGGCACTTGTCCCGCCGTCGGGCGAGATCGGCCACGTCCCCCGGGGGACCTTCTTCCGGCCCGCCGGGACCGGCCGGCACCTCCCGCCGTCCGGCCGCGGACAGGCCGACGCCCAGGACCTCGTCCCATTCTCCGGCCAGAACCTCCAACGTGCCCCCGGGCAGTCCGGAGCGCGCCGCCTCGTGAACGACGGCCAGGGCCTTCGGAGCGTTCAGGTCATCCAGGATCGCCTCGCGGAACCGGCGCCGGAACTCCTGCGCATCGCGGACGCTTCCCGGCTTTTCGCTCTCCCCCCCCGGGGCCGCAAACGCCTCCCGCAGTCTCGCCAGCCCCCTCGCAGAGGCCGCCTGCGCCTCCCAGGTGTAATTCATCGGAGTCCGGTAATGCAGGGTGAGGCAGTGGTAGCGGAAATCGATCGGCGACACGCCCCGGGACTCGAGGTCGTCGAGCGTGTATTCGTTTTTCAGGGACTTGGACATCTTCTGCCCTTCGACGAGCAGGTGGGCCGCGTGCACCCAGAGCGAGGCGAACCCTTTGCCGGTGGCCGTCATCGCCATCGACCGGGAATTTTCATGATGGGGGAACCGAAGGTCCGCGCCCCCCACGTGGATGTCGAATTCCGGTCCGAGGTATTTCAAGGCCATCGCCGCGCACTCGATGTGCCACCCCGGCCAACCGAGCCCCCACGGGCTTTCCCAAGAGAACTCCCTCCCGGGCTCCGCGGCGAGCC
>DASUAN010000076.1:0-3437 GCA_035763765.1 Candidatus Deferrimicrobiaceae bacterium | reverse complement strand
GCACGGCGCCTACGACTACATCGTGAAGCCGCTCAACATGGATACCCTCGAAGTGAGCATCCGGAACGCCCTGGAATCGATCCGGCTGAAGAAAGAGGTCCAATCCCTCCAGGAGCGGTATCTCCGGGAGAACATCCCCTGTTTCCTGGGGGAGAGCGACACGATTCATGACGTGATGGAGTTCGTGAAACGGATCGCCAGAAGCCCGGACACCCCGGTTCTCATCCTGGGGGAAACGGGGACCGGCAAGGAACTGGTCGCCAGCGCCATCCATTACCGGAGCCCGAACTTCCGCGGCCCCCTCGTCAGCGTGAACTGCGCCGCAATCCCGAGGGAGCTGATCGAGAGCGAGCTCTTCGGATATGAAAAGGGGGCGTTCAGCGGGGCGAGCGCGGCGGGGAAAAAGGGGATGGTGGAGCAGGCCGAGGGGGGGACCCTGTTCCTCGACGAGGTCGGCGACCTGGGCCTGGACGCGCAGGCCAAGCTGCTCCGTTTCCTCGATGAGGGGGAGTTCTACCACGTCGGGGGGACGAAAAAGCTCAAGATCCGCACGCGGGTCGTTTCCGCCACGAACAAGGATATCGAAGCGATGATCGGAAAGGGCCTCTTCCGGGAGGATCTCTACTATCGCCTCGCCGTCGCCCGCGTGGAGGTCCCCTCCCTCACCGCCCGCCGGGACGACATCGTCCCGATCGCCATGCACTTTCTCCTGGAATTCAACCGGAAATTCGGCGGATCGTTCACCGGCATCGCCCGGGAAGCCCAGCAGGCTCTCAAGGACTATCCCTGGAAGGGGAACGTCCGGGAACTGAGGAATTTCGTGGAGCGGGGCGTCCTGGTCGGGAACGGGCCGGAGCTTTCGATCCAGGACCTCGGACTCGACGGACGAACCCTCGGCGAAGATCGGCCCCCTTCCAAGGACGAGATCCTGCACCCCTCCATCCCGCCGGAAGGAGTCGACCTCCAGCGGGCCCACGAATCCCTGGACCGGCATCTGTTCCGGGAGGCGCTCCGCACGACGGAGGGGAACGAGACCCGTGCCGCGATGCTCCTGCGGATGAACTACCACACCTTCCGGTACCGGCGGAAAAAACTGGGGCTCTGACCCGCCTCCGTCCTGGAAATTTTTCCAGATTGCCAGGGCCATCTCGAAAATTTTCGAGATTTCGGCTCCCGCTCGGCGGCCGCTCAGGTCCACAATCCGGCTAACCTATCGATTTTGTTCGGGCTGCGCTCTTCCCTTCCGCGGCATGCATCCTGCAATTTCTTGAAAGGACTCCGAAACGAGTGCTTCTCCGGCCTGCCTCGACCGGGCCCGACCGCCCAATTCGCAGGGGAAGGACGGGGAGAGAGAGGGGGAAAAGAGATGAAGTACCGCTACACCGTGCTGTTGGAGAAGGAGAACGGGGGCTACCGCGCCTATTGCCCCGCCCTGGGCGAATGCCGCGCCCACGGAGACACGAAAAAAGAGGCGATCCAGAACATCAAGATCTCCATATCCTACCGGCTGGAGAACCTGGCCGCCAGGGGAAAGCCGATCCCCAGGGACGGCGACCTGGTGCCGGTCAACTCGTAGCCGGACAGGACGGAACCCGGAGACTCCACGAGAGCGGAGAAACCTGGGGGGCATGGCACCGAGCCGGACGGATCGCGGCCGGCGCACGCGATGTACATCACGAGCCAGGATGCCGCATGAGAGTCGATACGGCCTATGACCGCACACGGGAGCCCGCGACCGATCGGGGTCTCCGGGAAATCGTCGAGGGAATCCTCACGCTGGCGGCTGCGGAAAAGGCCTGCCTGCCCGTCGCGAGGATCCATTCGATTCTTCACGAGATGAAAACCCGCGAACCGATTCTCTCGGGACTCTACTTTTCCCTGACGGGGGACGTCTGCTATTCGGACGACGTCGACAAGGCGATCAAGAATCTGGTCGCCTGGGGCTCCCTGGAGAACGTGGGCAAGTCCGTGGTGGTTGCCGCAGGCTTTCACCCGTTTCGCAAACAGCTTTCCAACACGTGGACCAAGCAGCAATTTCAAGTCGTCTACGCTGCCTCGCTGTGCTTCTACGACCGGCTCACCGGAGTACCTCGAGATGCGAGGAGGGAGGCAAGTTGAAGAATCTCTACGAGGAAATGGGCGTGAAGGACATCCTGCTGGTCGAGGACGATCCGTGGACCCGCAAGTCCCTGTCCCTCTTTTTCGAATTCGAGGGGTGCAGCATGCGGTCCGCCGCGACCGCGGAAGAGGCCATTACCGCCCTGGCAGGAGGGTTGTTCGACCTGATCCTGTGCGAGCACCACCTGCCGGGAATGAACGGCCTGTCCCTCATGAAACTTTTCGGGAACCATCAGACCCGGGCCGTCAAGATCCTGTTCGCGTCCCAGGTCACGGATCACCTGAAGAAGGAAGCCGTCCGTTGCGGGGTCCACGAGGTGCTTCGAAAACCGTTCATGGTGGAAACCCTGGAAGAATCCCTCCGGCGCCACTGCACGCGATCGCGCCGACGTGATCCGGAGCCCGTCGACATGCCGTTGTGACCCGGCCGCAAGGCCCGACGTTCCCTCCTCGACCCGAAGGATCGAACCCTGCTATTCGATCGGGATGCGGCTCTTGTTCTTTTCGAGCCACCCTTCGAAGGTCTGCAACGAAGGGTTGATCGCCCGGGCGGCGTCGGGGTTGCGCGCGCCGCAGAAGACCTGCTCGAAGTCGCGCTTGAACTGGAACATGTTCCCGAGGTCGTCGGCGCCCGGAAATCCCAAGCCGCGGTACCCTTCCGGGGAAACGTCGTGGTAGAGAACCTCCTCCCCGATCGCCTTCGCAAGGGCGGCCGCCATCTGGGCGCCGGTCAGGTGCTCGCCCGCGATGCCGACGGTCTTGCCGATGAACTCGGCGCCTTTCCGGAAGATTCCGTAGGCGCACTTGCCGATGTCGCCTGCGGCGACGCCCGGGAGCTTCTTGTCCCCCATCGGAAACGTGATGGCCAGTTTCCCGTCCGGCCCCCTCTTGGGTCCCATGCCGAAGGAGATCAGGTTTTCCCAATAGAACGACGTCAGGAGGAAGGTCACCGGCAGACCGAGATCGGAAAACACCCGGTCGGCCTCCCCCTTGGCATCGAAATGCGGCACCTTGTACTTGCCCATGAGCGTGGGCATGCGGCCGTCGGTCAAAGGAACCCACTTCCGCGTGTCTTCCAGCGTCGACCAGATGACGTGTCTCAGGCCGGCGTGCTTCGCCGCGTGCGCCATGTTCTTCGCCTCGGCAAACTCCTTCTCGGGCGAGAAGTGCGCCCAGAAGAACGTGACGCAGAAGGCCCCGTACGCTCCCTCGAAGGCGGCCCGAATGCTGGCTTCGTCATCGACGTCGGCCGCGACCACTTCGGCGCCCATGTCCGCCAGCCTGCGCGCGCCGTCCGACGACGGGTCCCGGGTCAGGGC
>DASUAN010000075.1:0-13604 GCA_035763765.1 Candidatus Deferrimicrobiaceae bacterium | reverse complement strand
CGGGAGAAGCGAAGACGGTATAGAAGAAGCGCACCAGGACCGCAAATCCCGCGGCCTTGGGGCCCACGGAAAGGAAGGCCGTCACGGGAGTGGGCGCCCCCTCGTACACGTCGGGGCTCCACATGTGGAACGGAACCGCGGCGATCTTGTACCCGAACCCCACGGTCACCATTACCGCCGCCAGCATCGCAGGCAGGGGCACCGTCCCCATGGTGAGCGCGTTCCCGATCACGGAAATCTGCGTTGACCCCGTCAGGCCGTACAGGATCGAGAACCCGTAGATCATCACGCCCGAGGCGGTCGCCCCGTAGACGACGTACTTCGTCGACGCCTCGGTGGAGGCCTCCTTCCCCTTCAGGTAGCCGGCGAGCAGGTACGAGGGGATCGAGACCAGCTCGAGCGCGAGGTAGAGCATCACGATGTCGGACACCGAGGCGAGGAGGAACATCCCGAGGAGCACGGAAAGCAGGAAGACGTAGTATTCGGCCTGCGTCCTGTCCGCAAGCTCCGCGCAGTCGATCGACATGAAGATGACGATGAGGGTCGCCAGGGCGGTCAGCGCCTTGAAGAAGACCGAAAAGCCGTCCAGGACGACCATCCCTTCGAAGAGCGTCATCCCGCCCCCGGCCGGGGTCATCCAGGTGAAGAGAAGCGCCACGCCCGTCCCGACGAGCGACAGGAGGGCCGCCGCGGGCGACCGCCGGTTCTTCCCGGCGACGTGGAGGACGACGAGCAGCAGGATCGTCGCCGTGATCGCGAACTCCGGCAGGAAATACCGGACGCTGTCGAGGTTCCCCAGGAGCATCTAGATCACCAGGTTCACGACGTCGACGAGGCGGTTCAGGGACGCGCTCATCAGGTTGAGCACCGGCATCGGATAGACGCCGAAGAACAGGGTCATCAGCGCCAGCGGGGCCAGGCAGAAGATCTCCCGGGGGTTGATCTCCTCGAGCTGGACGTACTTCGGGTTGAGCGGTCCCAGGAAGACCCGCTGGAGCGCCCAGAGGTGGAACGCGGCCACGATGATGATCCCCGACGCGGAGATCATCACGATCGTCCGGAAAACGGAGAACGACCCGATGAAGACCATCGCCTCGGCGACGAATCCGGAAAACCCCGGCAGGCCCAGCGAGGCGAAGAAGGCCACGGTCACGAAGAAGGTGTAGACCGGCATGACGGCGCCCAGTCCCCCGAACCCGTCGATGTCGCGGTGGTGCGCCCGGTCGTAGATGACCCCGACGAGAAAGAACAACATGGAGGTGATCATGCCGTGGGAGAACATCTGGAACGACGCGCCGACCATCCCGGCCGGGGTCAGGGCCGCCATCCCGAGGAGGCAGAACCCCATGTGGCTCACCGAGGAGTAGGCGACCAGCTTCTTCAGGTCGGACTGCGCCATCGCGCAGAGGGCCCCGTAGACGATGTTGATCGCCCCCAGGACGGCCATCGGGATGACGAACCACTTCGTCACGTCGGGAAACATCGGGAAGGAGATCCGCATGAGCCCGTACGTCCCCATCTTCAGGAGGATCCCCGCCAGGATGACCGAAATGGCGGTCGGCGCCTCGACGTGGGCGTCGGGGAGCCACGTGTGGAACGGGAAGAGGGGGACCTTGATCGCGAAGCCGATGAAGAGCCCGAGGAAGAGCAGGATCCGGATGTCGAACCCCCGGAGCCACCCGTTGTGGGTCGACTGCTGCATGTAGTGGAGCATGTTGAAGGTGTGCCCGCCCGTCTCCGGGTCGGTCGTGTTGAAGTAGAGCGCCAGCATCACCAGAAGCATCAGGACCGATCCCAGCAGCGTGTAGAGGAAGAACTTGATCGCGGCGTACTCGCGCCGGGGCCCTCCCCAGATCCCGATGAGGAAGTACATCGGCAGCAGCATCACTTCCCAGAAGACGTAGAAGAGGAAGAAGTCCAGGGCGCAGAAGACGCCCATCATGCCGGTCTCGAGGAGGAGGATGAGCGCCATGTACCCCTTCACCTTGCTGTCGATCCCGAAGGAGCCGATCACCGCCAGAAAGGAGACGATCGCCGTGAGGAGGATCATCGGCATCGAGATCCCGTCGGCCCCCATGAAATATTCCACGTTGATCGAGGGGATCCAGCGGTAGTGCTCCACGAACTGGAACTGGCCCGCCACGTTCACCCCGGCCACCGACCGGTCGTAGATGAACCAGAGCTGGACCGCGAGCAGGACCGGGAGGAACGACGCCACGGCGGCGATCGTCCGGATCAGGGGGTCCCGCTTCCCCGGCACCATGAGGATCAGCGCCGCCCCGGCCAGGGGAAGAAACGTCATCAGGGTCAGGATGTGGCTGTTGATGAATTCCACGGAAGACCTCCTCCGGTCAGAACGCCTTGATCAGAAAGATGATGAGGGCCCCGCCCGCCAGCACGAAGATGTAGTGGTAGAGCTTCCCGGTCTGGAACCGCCGGAAGAAGGAGCCGCTGCCGATCGTCACGTCGGCGACGCCGTTCACCGCGCCGTCGACCACGTAGTTGTCGAACTTGCCCGTCAGGAAGGAGAACCAGACGCCCAGTTGGGCGCACAGGTTCACCAGCCCGTCGACGACGTAAAGGTCGAACCACCCGAGGGCGCGGGAGAGCGCCTTCGTCCCGTTGACGGCCGTCGCCTCGTACAGTTCGTCGAAGTACCACTTGTTGACCAGGAACCGGTGGACGGGCCGGACCGCGGACGCCACCTTCTCGGGGTCGATCCACCCGAACCGGAAGACGACGAACGCCAGCCCGATGCCGAGGGTGCCGAACAGGACGGAGAGGTACATCGACCAGACGTGGGCCACGTGATCCAGGTGCGCCTCGTGGGAAGCGTCGTGCCCCCCGGCTTCCGCCCCGTGGGGCGTCCCGTGCGGTGCGGGCGGAACGTCGGCTTCCCCGTGCGGCGGGGAGGCCGAGTGCTCCGTCGCCCCGTGCCCTGCGGTCGGGGGCGGCGCGTGGGCGGCGGGTTCCGCGGCGAAGGCGACCCCTCCGCCATGGACAAGCGCGGCGGATCCGGCCCCGCCGGCTGCGGCCGGGACGGCGTGGACCGCAGGAATCGCCGACGCAGGCGTCTTCACCAGGTCGCCGAACCAGCCGCTGTACCAGAAGGAGAACGACAGACCCGCCAGGATCACGAGCGGAACCCACATGTTGGGCGGCGACTCGTGGGCGTGGTCGAACTTGTGGTGGTCCTTCGGGTCTCCGAGGAACGTGCGGATCACCAGCCGGAACATGTAGTAGGCCGTCATCCCGGCGGTCAGCAGCGCTCCCGCGAACAGGATCATGTGCTGCGGATTCTTCATCCCGAACAAAAGGGCCGACTTGAGGATCATGTCCTTGCTGTAGAAGCCCGAGAAGAGGGGGACCCCCGCGATCGAGAGCGTGGCGACGAGGAAGGTGACGAAGGTGATCAGCATCTTCTTCCGCAGCGCCCCCATCTCGGTGATCTCCTGGCTGTGGACCGCGTGGATCACCGACCCGGAACCGAGGAAGAGGCACGCCTTGAAGGCGGCGTGGGTGGTCAGGTGCGCCAGGCCCGCGGTGAAGCCGCCCACCCCCAAGCCCAGGATCATGTATCCCAGCTGGGAGCAGGTGGAGTAGGCGAGAACCTTCTTGATGTCGGTGGCGGTCAGCGCGATCGTGGCCGTGATGAAGAGGGTGAACAGCCCGGTGTAGGCGATGAAGAGGAAGGCGTCCGGCGTGAAGATCGGGTAGACCCGGCCGACGAGGTAGACGCCCGCGGCCACCATCGTCGCCGCGTGGATCAGCGCCGAGACCGGCGTGGGGCCTTCCATCGCGTCGGGGAGCCACACGTGCAGGGGGAACTGGGCCGACTTCCCGATCGCCCCGCAGAAGATCCCGATCCCCGCCAGGGTGAGGAGGGTCCCGCCGATCTTCCCCGCCCCGATCGCCTGGAAGACCTCGTCGTAGCCCAGCACCCCGGTCGTGGCGAACAGGAGGAGGAACCCGAGCAGGAAGCCCAAGTCCCCGATCCGGTTCACGATGAACGCCTTCTTGCCGGCGTCGGCGGCCGACTTCTTCTCGAACCAGAACCCGATGAGCGCGTAGGAGGAAAACCCGACCAGCTCCCAGAAGATGTAGATGAAGAAGAAGCTCTCCGCCAGGACGAGCCCCAGCATGGAGAACGAGAAGACGGAGAGGTAGGCGAAGAACCGGCTGTACCGAGGGTCCCCGTGCATGTACCCGACCGAGAACAGGTGCACGAGGAAGGAGACCCCGGTCACCACGACGAGCATCACGGCCGTCAGATTGTCGACGAGAATCCCCGCGTTGATGACGAACCGCCCCCCCAGGTCGACCCACGGGACCACGACGTGGTACTTGAAGTTCGGGTCGTAGATCCGGAAGACCTCGAAGAAGATCGCGATCGACATCGCGAGCCCCGCGCCGATCGTGGCGAGGGAGAGCCAGTCCCCCTTCCGGGGGAGGCGCTTCCCGACCGCGATGTTGACGAAAAAGGAAAGAAGCGGCAGGAACGGGATGATGTAGGCGTATCGGATCAACGGGCTCTCCAAAGGTTCGCGGTCACGGCGTCAGCCCCGGAGGTGGTCGGCCGCGTCGACCTCGACGGTGCCGGTCGTGGCGAACAGGCGCAGGAAGATGGCCAGCGCGACGGCCGCCTCGGCCGCCGCGAGCACGATCACGAACACGGCGAAGATCTGTCCCCCGATCATCCGGGAGACGTAGTGCGAAAACGCCACGAAGTTGACGTTCGCGGCGTTCAGGATCAGCTCCACCCCCATGAGGACCGCCACCGCGTTGCGGCGCGTCAGGATCGTGTACAGGCCGCAGCAGAACAGCGCCGCGCCGATGACGAGAAGCTTGTCCAGGGCCATCTACCTCGGTTCCTCCATGTCGGGTCTTGGCACGTCGGGCCGGTCCGGCCGGGAAAGCAGGGCCGCGCCGATGAGGGCGGCGAGCAGCAGCACGGAGGCGACCTCGAACGGGAGCAGGTACCGGGTCATCAGAAGCTCGCCGATCTCGGCCGTGGTCGGCTGGTAGGTGACCTGCGGCTTCTGGACGAAGTCCGTGGACACCGCCGTGTACGCCAGCACGCCGAACAGGGCGAGGCAGGTCGCCGCCGCGGGCAGCCGGAAATGGACCGGGTTGGACAGCTTGACGGAGGAGATCCGGCTCGACAGGAAGACCGCGAACATGATCAGCACGAGGATCCCCCCGACGTACACCAGCACCTGCGTGGCCGCCAGAAAGTCCGCGGAGAGCATCACGTAGAGCCCCGCCACGCCGCAGAAGGTAAAGAGCAGCGCCACGGCGGAGTAGATGATGTTCGGGAGGATCGCCACGAGAATCGCGGACCCCACCGTGAGGACCGCCAGCACGTAGAAGACCAGGTCCGCCGGCCCCTTCATTCCTTCTTCCCCTCCCCGCCCTCTTCCGGGGGCTTCTCGGGCTTCCCGGCGGGATTGCCCGCCGCGAACGCCGCCTCGGCCAGGGGAGCGGCCGCGGGGGACTGCATCTGCTCTCCCTTGGGGTCCTCGGGAGGGGCTTCCGCGGACTTGGCCGCCTCCGCCTCCTTTGCCGCCTTCTCCTCCGCCTCCTTCGCGGCCTTCTCGGCTTCCGCCTTCGCCGCGGCTTCCGCGACCTGCTTCGCGATCCGGGCCTTGATCTCCTCCGGGTCCTCGGGGACGAAGCGGAGGATGAATTCCCCCCGGTCCACGAACGCCTTCTCGTAGCCGCTCGTGTGCGTGAGCGACTTCGGGGGGCAGGCCTCGACGCAGAGGCCGCAGTACATGCACCGCCCGATGTTGATGTCGTAGGAGACGAGCACCAGCTTCTTGTCGGCCCCCCGGACGGACTCGAGGGAGATGCAGTCGATCGGGCAGACCCGCACGCACATCGTGCAGCTCGTGCACCGCTTGATGTCGTTGTGCAGGAAGCCCCGGAACCGGTCCGAGGGGGTCCACCGCTCCTCGGGATACTGGAGGGTGATCGTCTCCCTCGGGTCGACCCCGTACCGCGCGGTGATCCGCATCCCCTTCGCGACGGTCACCGCGGCCTCCCAGATGTCGGAAAGATATGCCTTCAAGCCCATCCCGTTATCCGAACAGCGATGCGATCATCTGGGGGATCCCCTTCCCGTGGAACAGCAGAAGCCAGAGGGAGACGCCCAGGAGGTTGAAAAACGTGAGCGGGACCAGGTACTTCCAGGCCATCCGCATGAGCTGGTCGACGCGCAGCCGGGGCAGGGTCCAGCGGACCCACATCATGAGCAGGACGAGCCCCAGCGTTTTCCCGAGGAACACGCCCAGGGAGAAGAGGTTCCCCCAGACCGCGGGAAGCGCCTCGGCGGAAAGGAACGGCACGTGCCACCCGCCCAGGAAGCAGGCGGTCGCCAGGGCGGACACGACGAACATGTCGCCGTACTCGGCGAGGAAGAAGAAGGCGAACCGGATCCCCGTGTACTCGACGTGGTATCCGGCGACGAGCTCCGATTCGGCCTCCGG
The DNA here is from genome assembly GCA_035763765.1 of Candidatus Deferrimicrobiaceae bacterium. GTDB lineage: Bacteria > Desulfobacterota > Deferrimicrobia > Deferrimicrobiales > Deferrimicrobiaceae > CSP1-8. The sequence continues at coordinate 7,116 of DASUAN010000075.1, read as the reverse complement.
GATGTCGAAGGGCGTCCGGTTCGTCTCGGCCAGGGCCGCGACGTAATACAGGAAGAAGGAGAAGAAGGTGAACGGGTTGTGGAACAGGTTCCAGCCGAAGATTCCGAAAAGCCCCCCCTGGGACCGCGTGATGTCCTGCAGGGAGAGCGAACCGGCGATGAGGACCGCGGGCAGGAGCGCCATCCCCACCGGGACCTCGTACGAGACGATCTGCGCCGCCGCGCGCATCCCCCCCAGGAGCGCCCACTTGTTGTTGGAGGCCCATCCCGCAAGCATCACCCCCACCACGACGAGCGAGGTGACGGCCATCACGTAATAGACGCCGATGTTCAGGTCGGAGGCGATCAGCCCCACCCCGAAGGGAACGACGACGAAGGCGGCGAAGGAGCCGATGAAGACGAGATAGGGCGCCAGGATGAAGAGGAACCGGTCCGCCTTCGCCGGGATGATGTCCTCCTTGAGGAGGAGCTTGATCCCGTCGGCCAGGAACTGGAGGAGCCCCACGGGCCCGACCCGGTTCGGGCCGATCCGGGCCTGGATGTCGCCCGCCACTTTCCGCTCCACGTAGGTCGCCAGCCCGGAGTACGTCAGGGCGAAGGTGAGGACGACCGCGGCCACCAGGACCGTCACCAGAAGGGTCATCGCCCACAGCGGAACGCCCGAGAGCACCGGCAGGGCGTGGACCAGGGATATCGCGAGCGCTTCCATGATCGCTACCGGTCGATCTCCGGGAGGATGATGTCGAAGCTGCCGATGACCGCGACGACGTCGGCGACCATGAGCCCCTTCGTGATCTCCTCGAAGATGTTCATCGTCACGAAGGAGGGGGCGCGGATCTTGAGCCGGCTCGGGTTCACGGTCCCGTCGCTGATCAGGTAGATCCCCGTCTCCCCCCGCGGGTTCTCCGCCCGGAAGTAGATCTCCCCGACGGGCGGCTTGAACACCCGGGGGACCTTCGCCATCACCGGGCCGTCGGGGATCTGGTCGATCGCCTGCCGCAGGATCCTGGCGCTCTCCCGCATCTCGTTGATCCGCACCATGTACCGGTCGAAGCAGTCCCCCACCGTTCCCCGCTCCCCGGTCCCGACGCAGACGTCGAAGTCGAGCTTCGGATAGACGGAGTACGGCTCGTTCTTCCGCAGGTCGAACGGGATCCCCGATCCCCGCAGATTCGGCCCCGTGAGGCCGTAGGCGACGGCCTGCTCGCCGGAGATGACCGCCACGTCGGCGAGCCGGTGGACGAAGATCTTGTTGTAGGAGATCAGGTCGTTGTATTCGGGGATCTTCGGCTCGAAGTAGTCGAGGAACTCCCTCGTCTTTTCGAGGAACCCGTCCGGCAGGTCGGCGGAGACGCCCCCGATCCGGACGTAGTTGTACGTCAGGCGGTTTCCGCAGATCTCCTCGAACAGGTCGTTGATCCGCTCCCGCTCGCGGATGGCGTAGAGGAACGGGGTGAAGGCCCCCATGTCGGCCGTGAACGACCCGAACGCGATCAGGTGGGAGGAGATCCGGTTCAGTTCGCAAACGATCACCCGGATGTACTCCGCCCGCTCGGGGACCTCGATGCCGGCGAGCTTCTCCACGGTCCACGCCCAGGCGGCGTTGCAGTTCATCGAGGCGAGATAATCGAGCCGGTCGGTGAACGGCATGAACTGCGCGTAGGTCACCCGCTCGCCGATCTTCTCCAGCGCCCGGTGCAGGTACCCCACGTCCGGCTTGGCGTTGACGACCACCTCCCCGTCGGTGCGCAGGATCACCCGGAGCACCCCGTGGGTGCTCGGGTGCTGCGGCCCCATGTTGATGAGCATCTCCTGGGTGGGGAGCGCTTCCGCGCGGGCTTTCATACCTTGATCCCGTGGTAGAAGTCGGGGTACTTGTAATCCTTCCGCAGCGGGTGCCCCTCCCAGTCCTCGGGGAGGAGGATGCGGCGCAGGTCGCGCGACCCCTCGAAGACGATCCCGTAGAGGTCGAACGCCTCCCGCTCCTGGAAGTTCGCCGCCGGCCAGACCGGGTCGACGCTCGGCAGGGCCGGGGTCTCCCGGGGGAGATACGCCTTGACCCCGATCTTGTGGCCCACCTCCAGGGAATGGAGGTGGTAGGCGACGGCGAAGCGGTCCTTGTAGTCGACCCCGGACAGGCACATCAGGGAGTCGAACCTCATCCCGGGGTCGTCGCGCAGGAAGAAGGCGATCTCCCGGACCGACGCCGAGGAGACGACGAGGAACGGGGGATGGAAGCCCTCCTCCTGGAGCTCGATGGCCGCGTCGCCGAACCTCGCCTTGACCGCCTCGAAGATCGCTTTCGATTCCAATGGGTTCCTTTATGCCTTCACTGCGAAATTTCGCTTCTGCTCGATGATCTTCTGGAGCTTGATGATCCCGTCGATCAGAGCCTCGGGGCGGGGAGGGCACCCGGGAACATAGACGTCGACCGGGATGATCAGGTCCACGCCCTTGACCACGCAGTAGGAATCCTTGTAGAAGGGGCCGCCCGTGTTGGCGCAGGAGCCCATCGAGATCACGTACTTGGGCTCGGGCATCTGCTCGTAGAGCCTTTTGACCCGCTCCGCCATCTTGTGCGTGATCGTCCCGGCGATGATCATCAGGTCCGACTGCCGGGGGGTCGCCCGGAAGACGGCCCCGAACCGGTCGAGGTCGTACCGGGAGGCGCCCGTCTGCATCAGCTCGATGCCGCAGCAGGCCGTCGCAAACAGGAGGTACCAGAGGGAGGACTTCCGGCACCAGTTGATGAACTTGTCGGCGCTGCCCACCATCACGTGGGCCTCGGGGCCGATTGACCCCGGCCCCGCGGCGAAGGCCGGGCCGCTCTTTGCCGGATCGTGGCTCATGTCCCTTCCTTCGGGGGCGGCGCGGACTGGACGGTGCGCACCCAGTCGAGGTCCCCTTCCTTCCACAAATAGGCCAGCCCCACCAGCAGGATGACGATGAAGATGAACGCCTCCACGAACGCCAAAAGCCCCAGGCGCTGGAAGACGACGGCCCACGGGTAGAGGAGCGCCACCTCCACGTCGAAGATGATGAAGACCAGGGCGACCACGTAGAAGCGGATGTTGAACTGCACCCACGAGGTGCCGAACGGAACCTCGCCGCACTCGTACGTGGAAAGCTTGACCGGCGTGGGGTTGCGCGGCTGGATCAGACGCGAGATCCCGAGCATGAGCGCAACGGTCACCGCGCCGAGCAGGATGAACACCAGCACCGTTGCGAAATCAGCGAGCATCCGGATCACACCGCCTCAGAGGATCCTAATCAAATCAGAACCCCTCTACGTTCGTCGATAGAGGGGCGGGAAGATCTCCATGCCGGGAGGACGGACGAATCCACCTATAATTATGTATACAATCGACACTATACAATACTCGACCGTCGCCCCAAGTCAACCGAAAAAACCGATCTCCCCCGCGCCGCTGCCGGAATCGGCGGCACGCGGAAGACCGATCGTTTCTGCATTCCGGATATAATACCACAAGATGAAAACCTCAATAGGGACCAGCAGACCCGGACTACTCGCGCCGGCGGGAAGCCTCGCCGGGGTGGAGGCGGCCCTGTCCGCCGGAGCCGACGCCGTCTATGTCGGCTGCCGGGGATGGAGCCGTGACGGGGAACGCTTCGCGCTTTCCCTCGGGGAGGTCCGGCATGCCGTTGCGAGGTGCCGGAAGGCGGGGGGGAATCTTCACGCGGCGCTCAACACGATCCCGGGCGCGGCGGAGGTCCCTTCATTCCTTGACACGATCCGCCGGCTCCGGGAGGACGGCGTCTCCGCGGTGATCCTGTCCGACCCCGGGGTGATCTCCCTCGTGCGGAACGAAGCGCCGTCCCTGGGGATCACGGCCTCCGTGGGGCTTTCCACCCTCAATCCCCGGGAGGCGGCATTCTACCGGGACGTGGGGGCGGACGCGGTCGTCCTGCCGACCCTCCTCTCCCCGGCCGAGGTTCCCGCGATCAAGGAAGCGGGGGGATTGCGGGTCGAGGTCTTCGTCCACTGCCGTCCGGAAATCCTCCTCCAGGGGAAGTGCGCCCTGCCCGGGTACGCCCGGGAGGGGGGAACGATCTCCGGGCGGCCGCAGGCGTCGGAATCGGGGACACTCTCCTCCGCCAAGCGGTCCGGCCGTTGCCACCTCGTGTGCCGGGCGATCCCGCTCTCCCGGGAGGCCCACTCGATCGAGGATGCGCTCGCCCTGTGGATCGCCGCCGGGGTCGACGCCTTCAAGGTGCAGGGAAGGGAGCTTCCCCCCGGACGCCTCGCCGACCTCGTCTCCCGGATCCGCGCCAAGCTCGACGCGGCGATCGCCGCGGCTGCCGGGAAATCGATCGCCTGACCACGTCCTGGGCACGGTCGGGCACAGGGAGCGCCCTCTTGCACGCAAGATCCTTTGCGTCGTGCGCCGCGATCGTGCGCCCCGCTCCAGGAACGCCGGCATACCGGGGACCCGAGGCGATGCGGGGGGGTCGGCGAGGCGGCCTGTGGAGCGAGATACGTGAATCGCCGCGAAGCGGCGTCCGGTGTGCGAGCGGAACCGGCAGCGAGCGGGCGGAGGTCGCTCGCGTAGCCGAGCGGACCCCTCCGCGAGCCGGGGTCCCCGGTCGCAGACGGCGACCCTGCGGAGTCGGTCCCGCCGCCCATGTTGAGGGCAGGTCCTCTTATCCGGTCAGCGCCTTGCGGAGATCTTTCGGGATGGAAATCGGCTTCCAGGAGGAGTCGATGGAGCGGCAGGAGATCTTTCCCTCCGCGGCGAGAATGTCCTTCCCGTCCACGGTGCGGAAGAGGGAGAACCCGAAGGTCGCCCCCTTCTCCTGGACCCGGACGACCCGGGTCCGAAGGGTCAGCAGATCGTCGAACCGCACGGGGGAGCGGTAGCGGCACTGGGTGGCGATCACGGGGAACCCGAAGCTCCGCTTGACGTTCCGGTAGACCCCGTCGGGGGAAAGTCCCCGCGACCGGAGGAATTCGTCCAGCCCGCGCTTGAAGTAGTCGAGGACGGCGGCGAAGTACGCCACGCCGTACGGGTCGGTCTCCCCGAACCGGACCCGGATCTCGATGGTGTGGGATACGGTGGCCATCCCTCCTCCCCGGCCCATCCTCGCGTTCGCCCCGTTTCCGGCATTCATACCACAAAATGCGGGTGTCGCGGGGGGGGAAAAAGGGTAGAGTATCTCCATGCGGAGAATCTCGCTGGACCGTGCCACCGGGGTGAGCCTGATCCTTCTGGCCACGCTCGGCGTCATCGCCCTCCTCAACTTCGCCTCGTCCGTGTTCATCACCGTTCTCTCTTCGGCCCTGATCGCCCTCGCGCTGGAGCCGTTCGTCCAGTTCTTCTGCCGGAAGGCGAAGATCGGCAGGAGGGTGTCCAGCATGGTCGTCGGATTCTTCGCGACCGCCCTCCTCTACGGCCTTTTCTACCTCCTTTACCGAAGCCTGCGCCAGTTTTTCACCGACCTGCCGATCCTCGTCGAGCAGATCCGGAACGCCCCGCTGGTGCAGGGAATCATCGACCTGGTCTACCAGATCACGGAGACCCTGAGCGAGGCGGGAAGGAGCATCGCCCCGCCGCCCGGGGCGACCGCCGGAAAGGGGACGGAAGTCTTCCTCCGCGGGGGGAACTCCTGGTCCGAAGCGATCTTCCACGGCCTGGGATCGGTCACGACGATCATGTTCTCCCTCTCCTTCATCCCGTTCCTCGTCTATTTCATCCTCGCGGAAAAGGAGTCGCTCTCCCGGAAGACCCGCGAACTGTTCGCGGAGGAGCACCAGGAGATCGCAGGGGCCATCATCTATGATATCGAGCGGATGATGCAGCGTTTCCTTGTCGGAAACGCGATCGTGGCGGGGATCCTGAGCATCATCACCACCCTTGTCTTTCTGCTCGTGGGGCTTCCCTACGCGGTGATCCTAGGGATCCTGAGCGGATCGCTCTCCACGATCCCCTACCTCGGACTTCCGTTGGCCCTCCTGCCCGCCTTCGTCGTGGGGATGGTATCCTTCGATTCGGGCGTTCCCATCCTCGTCATCATCCTGGTCGTCTCCCTGCTCCACCTCGTGGCCGTCAACTTCCTGATCCCGAAGCTCGTCGGCAAGGGGGTCCGGCTGAACGCGGTTGCGGCGACGCTGTCGATCATGTTCTTCGGGTGGATGTGGGGGGGGATGGGGCTGATCCTGGGGATCCCGATCGTCGCCGTCACGAAGTGCATCCTCGAGAACGTCCCCTCCACGCAGCAACTGGGCCTGTGGCTCGGGGAGTGACCCGAAGAGGGAGCCGTCCTCCCCGGCGACCGACGGAAAATCAAAAGGCCCGGCGGCTTGACGGCCGCCGGGCCCGCTTCGTTCCCCACCCCTGGCTCTACTTGCCTTTCTCGACCTCCCGCTGGCGGAGCATCCGGCGGAGAAGTTTGCCGACGGCGGTGCGGGGCATCGCGTCGATGAACTCGATCTCCCGGGGAAGCTTGTAGACGGCGATCTTCCCCTTGCAGAATTCGATCAGCTGCTTCTTGAGATCTTCCGACGGGGCGACGCCGGCCTTGAGGACCACGAACGCCTTCGTCTTCTGCCCCATGACGGGGTCGGGGACTCCGACGACGCCGGCGTCCGCCACCGATTCGTGCATGACCAGCGCCTCCTCGATCTCCTCCGGTCCGATCCGGTATCCGGACGACTTGATGAGGTCGTCCTCCCGGGAGAGGAACTGGACGTTCCCCAGCTCGTCCATCGTCACCACGTCGCCGGCCAGGCACCAGCCGTCCCTCACGGCGGACTTCTGCTTGTCGTTGTCCTTCCAGTAGATCGTGCCCGTGGGCCCCTGGACGATCATCTTGCCGACCTCGCCGGGCTTGACCTCCTGGAAATCCTCGTTGACGACCTTCACGACGTACCCGGGGCAGGCCGACCCGATCCAACCCGGCTTGACCTTCTTGGTCACCGCCGCGGAGATGAAGACGAACATCATCTCCGTGGTCCCGAGTCCCTCGTACAGCTCGAGGCCGAACTTCTCCTTCCAGTCGAGGTACGTCTTGGCGGTCAGCGCCTCGCCCCCGCCGGTGCAGAACCGAAGCGACGAGAAGTCATAGTCCTTCGGGTTGATGTCGACGAGTATCTTCCGGT
>DASUAN010000074.1:0-2653 GCA_035763765.1 Candidatus Deferrimicrobiaceae bacterium | reverse complement strand
CCCCTTCCTGCTCCGCCGGGTTCCCGGTGAAAAGATTCGCCGCGGACCAGGCCGGGAGGTTCTTCCGGACGGAGGCGATCTTGTTCCACTGCATCTCGTTCTCCACGAAGACCGCACGGGCCCCGGAGTGCGCCAAAATGTACTCGACCTGATCGGGGAGGTTGGACGGATAGATCGGTACCGTGGTGAACCCGCCGAGAATGACGGCGATGTCGGCCAGGCACCACTCCACGCGGGTCGTGGAGAGGATCGCCACCTTGTCGCCCCGGGCGAATCCCATTCCCATCAGACCGTTCGCCATCTCCCGGACGGCGACTCCGACCTCCCGGTACGTCATCGGCTCCCACTTCCCGTTGGAGGGATAGAGATACCGGACGGAATCCTTCCCCTCCTCGATCCGGTTGAGGAACATCCGGTTCAACGTCGTTTCTTTCATCTTCACCCTCCGGGGTTGGATAGGATCCGATTCTTCGTGATTCCGGGCTTCCCCGGCATCTTACGATTCCTAACGGAAAAACGGCAGAACATCGTCGAACGTCACCATCCCCCGCCGGAGCAGATCTTCCACGGAGGGAAGGGCGGACTGGAGATTCTCCTCGAGGATGCGGTCGATCCTCTCCTCGAGCGGGGCATCGGAGAGAACCACGTTCTGCACGCCGGGGGTAAATGGGAGCAGATCGAACAGAGCCATTTTCCCGGAATATCCGATCCCCTGGCAGCGGGGGCATCCGGCGTGCACGTAGAAAGACACCTCCCGAAACATCGTTTCGAGCTTCTCCCGGTAGCGATCCCCCGCGTGCTTCGAGGACGGCACGGCCGGCACCGCCCGGCGGCAGTCGACGCAGAGAAGGTCGACGAGCCGCTGGTGCATGACAAGCCGTACGACGCGGACCAGGATGAACGGGTCGACCTCCAGGGAGAACAGGGCCTGGAGCGTCCGGCGGAGATTGAACCCCTGCGCCCCGCAGAACACGGGGACGCCTCTTCGGGCGATCGGAACCAGATCGTGGAGCTCCTGCGGGCCGATCATGCGTTCGACCATCAAAACGTCGGGCTCGAGCGTTTCGGCGAGACGCACCCATTTCCCCCCGAACCGCCGTTCGACCTCCTGGCGCTCCAGCTGAATGTACCCGTCGTTCCGGAAGCGGTGGGTCTCCTCGACGGTGACCACCCGCGTTCCCTCCCGGAACGCTTCCCGAAGCATCGCGAAGATCGTCGTCGCCACCCCCTCCGGCCCCGGGGAGGAGACCAGGAAGATTCCGTCCCGCATCGACAGGACGCGGCGCGTGACTTCCATCTGGTCCGGGTTGAAGCCGATCGAGCCCAGCGCGATGACCGACCGAAGGTCCGGGAGAACCTTCACGACCGCCTCGACTCCGGAAAGCCCCCGCAAAAGGCTGATCCGGAAGGCACGGATCCCGGCCGCCGTTTCCATCTGGAAGGTCGACTCGACGAGGGAGGAGGGGTCCGTGGAGAGCCCCGCCAACTCCGCAAACGATCCGATGAGCCTTTCCCGGAAGCGGAGGGGGAAGGAGAGAAGCAGCGTCCTCCGGTCGCCCGAATCCCCGTCGATCGCCACGACCCGGCCGGTCGGGTAGATCCGCACCGTGGAAATCCCGGCCTTCATGGCGTGGAGAAGGACCTTCTCCGCCAGCCGTCGGCCGCGCCCTCGGACCAGCCACTCCTCTGCCTCCTCCCGGCCGATCGATCCGCCCAACGCCTCCCCGGAGGAAAGCGGACGGGCGTCGGGGTAGAAGCGGTCGAGAATGCGGGAGATCGAGCTGCCCGGGCAGACGACGACCCTCACGTTCGTCCCCGTCATCTTTTCCATCCGAGAGATGTCCCCGTACCGGAACGGGTCGGCGACCGCAAGGGTCAGCTGCTCCCCTTCCCGGGAGACGGGAACCGCCATGTTCTCGCGCGCGACGACCTCGGGGAGGATCTCGGCGAGGGAAAGCGGAACGGCTTCCGGATCGATCGAGAGAAACGGGATTCCCAGCGCGTCCGCCAGGATCCACGCTTTCGCATCCGGGTGAAGGATGCCCTCGAGGAGCGCCGCCTCCACCGCCGGAACGCCCTTCCTGCCCCCGCGCGCCTTCAGTTTCTTGAGCGACTCGGGGGACAGGAAGCCAAGTTTCAGCAATTTGTCGAGGAGTTCGGTCTGGGAACCACGCACATCGGCCCGCCTTTCCACAAACCGCCCCAAGGTGCCGGGAAAACCGGTTTTATTTAGAACTTTATAAAAAAGGGGTGGGAAAGTAAAATTGTTTCATGCTTTGATGACGCAAGCGGGTTCGGGGGAAACGGTTGCAGACAAAGGGATTTTGGATGGTCCTCCCCATTTTGACGATCGCGTTGGGTACGGGCGGCTGTCTTGTCACCGCTTCCACGTACGAGGGCAAGACGAGGGAAGCGGACTCCCTCCGGGACGCCCTGGCGTCCGCGAACAAGGAGAGAACCATCCTCGAGGAACGATTTTCGGCGATCCAGAAGCAGGTCGCCGACGAGAAAGAGGCCAACGCAGCCCTTGCCTCCCGGAACCGGGAGCAGATGGAGGAACTGAAAAAGGCCAACGAGGAGCTCGAATCGGCCGTCCGGAATTACGAGGGGACGCGAATCACCCGGGAAGAACTGATTTCGGAGCTTCTCGAGA
>DASUAN010000073.1:0-3798 GCA_035763765.1 Candidatus Deferrimicrobiaceae bacterium | reverse complement strand
ACCACTTCCACCCCGGAAAGCCGATCCTGTCGATCGGGGCGGTCGGCTGCAATTTCCGCTGCGGCTTCTGCCAGAACTGGCACCTGGTCGAGTGCCGGGCTCCCCTGGTTCCCGTGCCGATCCCCGACCTCGTCCAGGCGGCGAGGAGGGAAGGTGCCGTCGGGATCTCCTACACGTACAACGAGCCGATGATCTGGTTCGAATTCGTCCTCGATTGCGCCCGGGAGTTCCGGAAGGCGGGGATGGTCAACGTTTTGGTCACCAACGGGTTCATCTCGCCGGAGCCCCTTGCGGAGCTGCTCCCCCTCGTGGACGCGATGAACATCGACCTGAAGTCGATGGATCCTGCGTTCTACCGGAAGATCTGCGGGGGGAAGCTCGAGCCGGTCCTCGACACGATCCGAAAGAGCGCGGGGGCAACCCATGTCGAGATCACCAATCTTCTCGTCACCGGGGAGAACGACTCGGACGAGGCGATCCGGGCCGTCGTGGACTTCGTCGTCGGGGTCGATCCGGAGATCCCCCTGCATTTCTCGCGGTATATGCCCATGCACCTCTTCACCGCACCCCCCACCCCCCCCGAACGGCTCGCCGCCGCCTTCCGGATCGCCCGGGAGAGGATGCCGTACGTCTACGTGGGCAACTATCCCCTGGAGGGCGCCGAACACACCCGGTGCCCGTCCTGCGGAGCCCAGGTCGTCCGGAGATACGGGTATCGCACCGATTCCTCGGGACTTTCCGGAAGCCAGTGCGGTTCCTGCTCCGCGCCACTGCGTTTCGTGGTATAAAGGACCGGGTGAAAACCGTCGACGCGTCACGCCGGAGAGGAAGATTCGGGGCCGCGATCGCCTCGCTCCTTCTGGTCCTCTCCCTTGCGACAGGACCGGCGTTGCCCGTGCTCGCGGACAACGCCGGGGAAGGGACGACGGCGTTTAAGGAGCGGGCCGCCGCCGAGAAGAGCGCCCGTTCCCGGTTCCGGCGCCTCGAGATCACGTCGCTCGTGCTGATCCTCGTTGCGGGAGGGGCGGTGATCCTCTGGACGGTCAGGAGAAAGTAACCGTTGAAGATCCCCCTGCACAAGAAAATCCTGATCATCGACGACGAGCTCCAGATCCTGGGCTTCCTCGAAGACCTCTTCCGGACGGAAGGGTGGGCGGTGGAGACGGCCGATTCCGGCTCCTCCGGGATCGAACGGCTCGAGCAGAACCGCTTCGACATCGTCCTGACCGACCTGAAGATGCCCGGACCCGACGGGATCGAGGTGCTCCGCACGGCCAAGAAGCTTCAGGCCGACACCGAGGTCATCATGATGACGGGATACGGCACGGTGGACAGCGCGATCGAGGCGATGCGGGCGGGGGCGTTCCACTACCTCGCGAAGCCCTTCAAGGCGGAAGAGGTCCTCCACCTCGTCGACAAGGCGTATGTCCAGCGACAGCTGATGCGGGAAAACCTCTACCTCAAGGCGGAATCCCGCGGAGGGCACCTTCTCCAGTCCGTCGTGGGCACCAGCCCGCCGACCCAGGAGGTGGTCGCCGCGGTGCAGCGGCTCTCCGACACGGATGCCCCCGCGCTGCTGATCGGAGAACGGGGAACGGGGCGATCCTTCTTCGCGCGGATCCTCCACTTCCAAAGCTCGCGGTCCTCGGGTCTTTTCGTCCCCGTGCATTGCGCGGGTTTCGGCGAGGGGTCCCTCGAGGGCGATCTCTTCGGGTACGCGGCGGGCGCCTATCCGGGGGTGGTGATCCCCCGGCAGGGGAAGTTCGTGCTGGCGAACCACGGGACCATCTTTCTCTCCGAATTCGGAAAGGCGGGGGCGCGGGTGCTGGAACGCATCGCCAATCTGTTGGAAACGAGGACGATCACGGCCGTCGGAAGCGATCAGGAGGTCGAACTCGACGTCCGGGTGATCGCCTCCTCCTCGGAGGACCTCGAAACCCTGATCGCCAGGGGAGGCGTGCCGGCGGCGTTTCGCGACCACTTCGCCCCGGGGACGATCCGCATCCCCTCCCTTCGGGACCGGACGGAGGACATTTCCCTGCTCCTCCACCACTTTCTGTTCGAGGAAAACCGGATCCGGAAGAAGCCGCTCCGGGGCTTCAGCCAGACGGCCATCGCGGCCCTTGCGTCCTACCCCTGGCCCGGAAACGTGCTGGAGCTGAAGGAGCTCGTAAAGTCGATCGCCGCGCGGAAAAAACAGGGCACGGTGGTGGACGCGGCGGACCTGCCCACCGAGATCCTCTACGGCCGCCAGAGGCGAAAGACGGCGAGAAGGGAACCGGCCGCAACGACGGAACCCGACCTCCGCGAGTCGATCCAGGACCTCGAGAAACCGATGGTCCTGCAGGCGCTCGCTCTCGCCGACGGGGACAAGGAGCGGGCCGCCGAGCTTCTTCACATCGACGTCTCCGCCCTGGAAGACCTCATCCGCAGGAACAAGATCGCACCGTGACCCGGCGTCCGGGACCGGCCGCTTCCGAGGGGATCGCTCCCATGAAAGCCGTCTGTTTTTCCGAGCACGGGGACCTCGACAAGATCCGGTACAGCGATCTTCCGGGTCCCGTCCCGGGTCCGGGGCAGGTCCGGGTCCGCGTCCGCGCGGCCTCTCTCAACCATCTCGACCTCTTCGTCCGGAAGGGAATCCCCGGGATCGCGCTTGCGCTGCCGCACGTGATGGGGTCGGACGGAGCGGGCGTCGTGGACGCCGTCGGCCCGGGGGTGACGCGGACGAAACCGGGCGACGAGGTGGTCCTAAACCCCGGGATCAACTGCGGGACATGCGAGTTCTGCCTTCGGGGAGAACATTCCCTCTGCGTGGACTTCCACCTTCTGGGAGAACACATTTGGGGGACCTTCGCCGAATACGTCGTCGCCCCCGAGATCAACGCCTACCCGAAGCCGTCGGACCTCACCTGGGAGGAGTCCGCGGCCTTTCCCCTGACCTTCCTCACCGCCTGGCGGATGCTCGTCACGAAGGCGCGTGCGCGACCGGGGGAGTCGCTCCTCATCGTCGGAATCGGGGGAGGCGTTTCCCTGGCGGCGCTGCGGATCGCGACGCTGCTCGGGCTCACCGTCGGCGTCACGTCAGGAAGCGCGGAGAAGCTGACGCGCGCAAAGGCGTTGGGGGCGGAGTTCGGAATCGACCACGGGGCATCCGACTTCGCCCGCGAGATCCGCAGGATCACCGGAAAGCGGGGGGTCGACCTCGTGATCGATTCCGTGGGAAAAGCCACCTGGAAGCAGTCGATCGCCTCCCTCGCGAAAGGGGGAAGGCTCCTCACGTGCGGGGCGACGACGGGCCCGAACCCGGAGGAGGACGTTCCCCGGATCTTCTGGAACCAGCTGACGGTGATGGGATCCACGATGGGGACCCACGCCGAGTTCGCGGACATGCTGCGGATGGTTTCGGCGGGCCGGATTCTCCCGGTCATCGACTCCGTGTTCCCCCTGGCCGAGGCGAAGGAAGCCCTCCGCCGTCTCGAGGAGAATAAGCAGTTCGGAAAGATCGTTCTGCGGGTTTCGGAGTGAGGCGGGGGGGGCGCGATTGACGGCCGAAGGACCCGCTGCTAGCCTACCGGAGAGGCCAACATCCCGACAGGAGGTCTATCGATGATCACGTTCGAGTACCGGTTCGACGTTCTCCCCGGGAAGGCGAAGGACTACCAGAAATATCTGGCGCGGGCGGGGAAGGACATCTGGCTCGGGTTCGCCGGCGTCCGCTCCGTCCGGATCTACCAGAGCATGCTGGGCGGCTCCTCGCCGCAGCGCGTGGTGCAGGTGGACCTCGACAGCCTCGCG
>DASUAN010000072.1:0-10285 GCA_035763765.1 Candidatus Deferrimicrobiaceae bacterium | reverse complement strand
ACGTCTGCGGCGACGACCTCCGCGCCCCGCGCTGCCAACTCCTTTGCCTTGTCGGAGCCGAGGTCTCTTGTCAGCGCACGAACCGCAAACCCGCCGCTCCGGTCGCTCAGGATGGCACGGGCCAACCCGCACACCTGTGCGCCGGTCGCGCCCACCACCGCGATGATCTTCTTTTCGGCCATTGCGGTCCTCCGTCCCTGGCATCCGCCGCCGGATCCGTTGGATGTAGGATGCGCTCCGTTTCTGGCAAAGTTTCGCCAGAAGGACAAAACGCATGAGGACTTGCGAAGCCTGCATCCCCGTTGTTGTCCATGGGCGGAAAATGACCCGGCGAGGAAACCGTTGCCTCCCCCACAGAATCGTAAGAAATAACCAGAGGTTGTCCGTCAACCCAACGGGAAACCCAACCAAGGAGATTCTCCGCGATGGCAAGATTTCTGATCGAAGTCCCTCACGAAGCGGAAGAAAGGGCGTGCGCCCTTGCCGTTCAACTCCTCCTCCAGACCGGCTCGCACTACCTCACGAACGCGGAATGGGGATGTTTCGACGGGGAGCACAAAGGATGGATGATCATCGACGTCGGCAGCAAGGAGGAGGCCCGCGGCATCCTGCCGCCCGCTTACCGGTCCGAGGCAAAGATCGTGAGACTGAACAAATTCTCCCTGGAGGAGATCGACGAAATCCTCCGCCATCACCCGGGGTGACGGAACCGGGCCCGGTTGCGCACGGCCCGGCGGCACCTTAACGACTGGTACGTGGTCCGCAAGGAAGGGTGCAGGTCCCGCGCCGGAAAAAGAACCGGGAACCCGGCGCTCGAGCCGGGTTCCCGGAGCCTACTCCGGTTTCACGGCGAGAAACGGATATCCCTTAACATCGAATCCCCGGGCATTCTTTTCCCCTCTCGTCCCTCCGAAGGTATCGACGGCCGGCCCGATCCGGATATCCACGAACCCGGCCTCCTTGAGCATCCTTTCCCAGCCTGCGCACGGCAGGCCCCCTGCGATTCAGTCCGTCCACAGGTCGATGTTGCGGATCGCCGCCTCCGGAACCGGCTTGCCGTTGGCGATATCGGCGAACTGGAGTCTTCCCCCGGGGCGCAGCACACGCTGGATCTCCGAGAAAATCCGTCGTTTGTCGGCGCACAGATTGATCACGCCGTTGCTGATCACCACGTCGGCCCATCCGTCCTCGAACGGCAGATCCTCGATCAGCCCTTCCCGGAACTCGACGTTTCTGAGACCAAGCTCTTCCGCAGCCCCTCGGGCCTTGGCGAGCATCTCCTTCGTCATGTCCACGCCGACGACGTATCCCCTGGGACCGACCTGCCCGGCCGCCACGAAACAGTCGAATCCCGCCCCCGATCCGAGATCGACCACCCGCTCCCCTTTCGTGAGGGACCGGAGGAAGAACGGGTTCGCCACGCCCGCGAACGACTCCACCGCCGAGTCCGGAAAGGACGCGGTCACGTTCACGTCGTAGCCCAGCTTGGCAGCAAGGGCGCGCCCGGTGTCGAAATGAAAACTGCCGCGGGGATTTGCCGCCACCTCGCGGTACTTCTCCTTCACCTGTTCCCTCAATGTCTCGGCATCAACCATCACTTCGAAAGCCATGACCGACTCCTATCCGGCTCCTCCTCATGAAAGGAGGGGAACCATCTGCGATTGCAGGCCGGATCCGACAGATGCGGCGGGCGGCGTCCCTTCCTGCCCTGTCCCTCGGCCCGCAGTTGCCCTGCAATCCCTCACTCGGACTTCTTCAGCGCTCCCTTGGCCCATTTCTCCAACGGCTTCGGGTTGGACTTGTACCAGTGGGGTTTGTCGATCCAGACGTAGGTGACATCGATCTTGTCCCCCTGGACCGTTCCCTCCCAATGCATCTTTCCTTTCGTCTCGCTGGTCGTGTCCGCGATAAACTTTATGACGTCCCCCTCTGCCGTCGTCGTGTAAGGCGCCTCACCGAATCCGTACTTGTCGCAGCCGGCCGATCGGAATTTGCCGTTTTTGAAGATCAAGGTATCCGTTCCTTTGGCCGGCTGCCCTTTTTCGCCTTGCTCGACCACAAAGGTTTTCCCGTCCAGCAAGCCGCCTGCGGATTCCTGTCCCGCGAACGCCGGGGAGCCCCCCCATGCCGCAAGCAGGAAAGCCACCAAAACCGAAAAGATCCCCCAGAAATAGCGATTCTTCTTCATCGTCCGTCTCCTCCTATAGCCGCCGCCCGCTCCTGGTTTCGTCAACTGCCGCCCGTTCGTCATCCGGCAAAAAAACCTTTTTCCCATTTCGATTCCATAAGAAAGCGATCGATTCCCTTCTGATGAAGAAGGATCCTCATCCCCTCCCGATCTTTCGGGAACGGTTTTTCAGACCAAATGAGGAGGAAACCGGGGAGTCCGTGAAGCGAAATGGGTCCGTAGGAGACCGCCGCCATTTTTAAGCCCGGCGGACGGGGATCCCAACCGGATCGACGGTTACCGGCGGCTGGAATCGTCCCCGCGGAGGGCCGAGAGGATCCCCTGCACATCGACGTTCGTCCGGACCAGCGCCACGCCCCGGGAGATCTTCTCGGGTTCGCGGATGCGGATCCTGCCGAGAAGCTCCTCGAACCGCTCGATCGCGAACAGGGTATCCTCCTGGACGACGAGGACCGGGACCCCTTTCTCCCTCGCCAGCGACAAGATGCGTTCGTTGGGGCCGACCCCGCCCGTCAGGACGAGGCAGCGCGTATCGGTTTCGAGGGCGGCCAGCTGGATATCCGCGCGGTGCCCCCCCGTGACCACGGCCTTCCGCGGGACGCGGCGGAATTCGCGCAGCGCGCCGTCCACGTCCATCGCCCCGACGCAGAACCGCTCGATCATCGTGTCCAGCCGGTCTTCGCCGGACGCCGTTTCCGCGGAGAGATTCTCCGCGAGCGTCCGGATGCTTACGCTCTCGAGCACGGAATCGGAGGGGACCGCGCCGAAGACCCGGATCCCCTTGCCCGCAAGGAACGGCGTCACGGTCTCCCGCAGGAACGGGAACTGCGAGGAGCGCACCCGGTTGAAGGCGACCCCCAGAAGCCGGCCGCCGAGGCCGCCCGCGGCCCACAAAATCTGGTCCATCGACCTCTCGCCGGAGAACCGGTCCACGAGCAGGACCCGGCAGTCGAGATCATCGATCAGGTCGAGGGGCGACAGGCCCAGGAAGATCCCGTCCCGCAGGTTCGCCGTCCCGCCCAGAAGCAGCACCTCCCCCGGGGAAGCGGCGTTTCCCACAGCGCTCCGGATCCGGTCCTTGAGCCCAAGCCGCTCCCCCCGGTACGCCGCCACCACGAGGTCCTGCGTGATGACGACGGGGCAGACGGATTCCGGTGGGCCCGGCAGACCAAGTTCCCTCGCCAGAAAGGAGGCATCCTCGTCGACCACCTTGCCGTCCTCGACCACCGGGATCTTTCCCAGGGGCTTGAGATACCGGACCACGACTCCCGACGCACCCCACAGGCGGGCCAGAGCCAGGGCGAAGAGGGTCTTCCCCGCGTATTCGGAAGTCGATGCGATATAGAGTCTCATCTTCGCACCTCCGCGACGGTCATCCGGCAGTCGATCGCCCGGACGCCGCGACCTTTCGGCATCACCATGATCGGATTGACATCCAGTTCCTGGATTTCCGGGAAATCGAGCGACAGCCGGGAGATCCGCAGCAGGGCGTCGACGATCCCCCCCTCGTCTGCGGGTGCGCTCCCGCGAAAGGAGGCGAGAAGAGGATAGCTGCGGATCTCCCTCACCATTTCCACGGCCTCCGGGCGGGAGAGGGGCGCCACCCGGAACGACACATCCTTGAGCACCTCCACATAGATTCCCCCCAGCCCGAACATGAGCAGCGGACCGAACTGCGGGTCCCGGTTCATCCCGATGATCAGTTCCCGTCCCCCCGTCACCATCTCCTGGACCGACACCCCCTCGATCCATGCGGAAGACACCATGCGCCGGGCGGAGGAGGTGATCTCGACGAACGCCTGCGCCACCGCGTCGGCGTCGGACAGGTTCAGCCGGACCCCCCCGACGTCCGTCTTGTGCAGGATGTCGGGGGAGACGATCTTCATGGCCACGGACCGCCCCATCTCTCCAAAGGCCCGTACCGCCTCCGCGCTGGTTCGGGCCAGGACGTGCCTGGGGAACAGGAACCCGTATGCCGAGAGGATCCCGCGACTCTCCTCCTCGCCCAGCGTTTTCCTTCCCGCCGCGAGGGCCGCGCGGATCGCGGACGCCGCCTCCTCCCGCCGGATCCCGGGCATCTCCTCGGCCCGCGCGGGGACACGCTCCCGGATCCGCCGGTACCGGATCATGGCCGACAGCGACCGCACCGCCCGTTCCGGCACGGGGTATTGCGGGATCCCTCCCGACGACAGGATCCGTCGCGCCCCGACCACGGAGGTCTCGCCCAGGAAGGAGGCGAACACCGTCTTTCCGGAGCCGGCCAGGGATTCCACCACGGAGCGCGCGGTGGCCTCGGGCTCCGTCATCGCCTGGGGCGTCAGCAGGACGAGCACGGAATCGATCGTGGGAGCCTCCCGGATGACCGAAAGCGCAAACCGGTACCGGTCGGCCCGCGCATCCCCGACGAGGTCCAGCGGGTTTCCCGCGCTCGCCGTGGGCGGGAGTTTCCGGGAAAGGGAGGAGCGCAGGTCCGGGGGGATCTCGGCCAGGCGGATGCCGAGCGTTTCCGCGGTATCCGCCGCCAGGATGCCGGGACCTCCGGCGTTCGTGAGGATGAGGAGCCGGTCTCCCGGTGGAATCGGCTGCATCGAAAATCCGAGGGCGACGTCGAACAGGTCCTCCACCGTCTCCGCCCGCAGGATCCCTCCCTGCCGGAAAGCCGCCGCGTACGCCCGGTCGGAGCCGGCGAGACTCCCGGTGTGGGAGGAGGCCGCCCGCGCCCCCGTTGCCGTGGTCCCCGCTTTGACCAGGATGACCGGCTTTTTCGCCGTCACTTCCCTCGCGATCCGCAGGAACCGGATCCCGTCGTTGATGCTCTCCACGTACCCCATGATGACGCGGGTGTCCGCGTCGTCCGCCAGGTACTCCATCACGTCCGATTCCGAGAGGTCCGCCTGGTTCCCCAGGCTGACGAACTTGGAGAATCCGACCCCCTCGCCGATCGCCCAGTCGAGGATGGCGGTGCACAGCGCCCCGGACTGGGAAAAGAACGCGATCGCTCCGGCGGGTGGGGTCCCCGCCGCAAAGGAGGCGTTGAGCCGGGCGTGCGTGTCGATGAGGCCGAGACAGTTGGGTCCCAGCACCCGGACCGCGGTCTTCTTCGCGACCTCGCTCAGGGCCTTTTCCCAGTCCGTCCCTTCGCCCCCGACCTCCTTGAACCCGGCGGAGATGACGATCGCGGCCTTCATCCCCTTTTCCGCAAGCCGCAGGATCCCGTCGATGACGTCGGGCGGAGGCACCACGAAGACCCCGAGGTCGACCGGCGCGGGGACCTCGGCGATCGAGGGAAGGACCGGCCGCCCGAGGATCTCCCCTCCCCGGGGGTTGACCGCGTGGATCGGACCGGGAAACCCGGCCCGGAGGAGGTTCGCGAACACCCCGTGGCCGACCTTCTCCGGCCTGCGCGAGGCGCCCACGACGGCGATCGATTTCGGATGGAACAGTTCGTCCGGGATCACGAAAATCAATGTATTCCTATTATCGGATCCCGGGTAGGGAAAAATCCTCCGGAATCCATCAGAAAGGATCCCGCCCACCTTCCCGGCATCCCTGCGCACCTTGACAGGAAAGGGTAAGAGTCGTATGTAGAAAATAGAAGGTCCATCTTACCGTCAATCCAACCCATCCCGTCATCGGAAAAACGGAGGTTCCCATGAACCCCTTCCGGGATGAGACCGATTCCCCCGTCACGGTCGCGGCCCTGGTGATTCTTTCCATCGTTTTCGCCGCTTTCATGCTGCTGATGGCTTTGTTCTAGATCCCGACTCCCGGCCTGCTTCGCCGGGGAAGCCCGGACGGCGGTGGGGACGGTGAGCGCCCGCTAGCCGGAGCTAGAATGCGTGAACCCCCTCGATGACGCTCACTTCATGG
Source organism: Candidatus Deferrimicrobiaceae bacterium (assembly GCA_035763765.1). GTDB lineage: Bacteria > Desulfobacterota > Deferrimicrobia > Deferrimicrobiales > Deferrimicrobiaceae > CSP1-8. The sequence goes on along the minus strand of DASUAN010000072.1, from coordinate 4,227 downwards.
GCGGTGGCGACGACGCGGGTCAGCCGAAGACCCGCCGCCGAAAACAGTTCCCCGTACTGCTCCCTGGTCCGTTCCCGCCCGCCGACCAGGAGCATCATCAGGTCGAGCCACTTCCCGAAACACGGACCATTGCCCGACGGGATCACGGTCTCCACGACCAGGATTTTGCCCCCGGGCCGCATCGCCTCCCGGCAATTTTTGAGAATGGAAACTGCTTCTTCGTCCTCCCAATCATGCAGGACGTGGCGCATCAGGTAGGCATCGGCCGATGCGGGGACCGAGTCGAAGAAATCCCCGCCCACGAAGCGGCACCGATCGGAGACGCCGGAACCGGCCACGACCTCCCTGGCCCGTTCCACCACCTCGGGCAGATCGAACAGGACGCCCTGCATCTCCGAATGCCGGTGAAGGATGGCCGCCAGGACCAGGCCGTTTCCGCCGCCGACATCGACGATCGTCCTGAACGGCGTGAATTCGTACGCGTCGAGGACGGGAATCGTCTCTTCGTCGTGGACCCCGGTCATCGCGGAATCGTAGATCCGCCAGCGATCCGGGTGCATGCTCATGTACTCGAAGAACGATTTGCCGAAGACCTTGTCGAACGCGGCGCCTCCCGTCTCCACCGAGGACAGGAGGTCGCCCCACGAACGGTAGAACTCCGCCCCCGCCATTCGGGCCAGCGAGCGCTTGGAGCCGGGCGCATCGGTTGCCAGCAGCTTCCCGAGCGAGGTCAGCGAGAACCGTCCCGCATCGTCTTCGAGAAATAGGTCGACACTGGCCAGGGCTCGCATCACCCGGTAGAGGGATGGGCCATGGGTCCGCGTCTCGTTCGCCAGTTCGTCGGCCGTTCGCGGCCCCGCAGCAAGGAGATCGGCGATTCCGATCTCCGCTGCAACGTAGATCGCCTGGGTCACCCAGGAACCCACGATCATCCGGTTGAGCAGCTGTTCGGTCGTTCCGGAAATCTCCATGACGTCGCCCTCCCCCGGGAACCCGTCCCCCGGTTGTTCGTTTTGTGCGAAACCCTTTTCGACGGACATTTCGGGATCACCGTCGGGAAACGCCGGAAAGCGCGGCGGGGACATGAACCAGGTGGCACTTCGAGCAGCTCTCCCGTCCGATCTTCTGCGCGAGCGCCCCCACCGCATCCGCAGACACGCTCCGGCTCTGGAACACCCGGCCGAGCTCGGCCACCGCGTCCTGCATTTCGCGGTCGACGAAGTATCGGCTCTCTTTCTCGTGACAGCCCCGGCAGGAGCCGCTCAAGGCCGCGAACCTTTCCCGGAATCCCTCGAACTGCCTGCGCGCGTTGTCGGTCTGCCCCTGCCTCAGATTGACCGTCATTCCCGCCAGGTTCGACGCCAGGTACTTCTTGAATTTCGGGTATCCCGTCGGTTCGCCGCTCAAGGGATCCTGGACGGTGATGGCGCTGAAATCCCCCCAGTGGTACTTCTGCTGCACGGGGACCATCGTTGCGACGTGGCACCGGTGACAGATCCCTCCCACCGCGGCAAACGCGTTCATCGCATGGCCTTTGTCACCGCTTGCCAGGGCCTCGCCCAGATCCTTGACCGGTTTCTCCGGGTACTCCTGGCTCCATTCCGGCACCATCGCGGCGACTTCCCGGTACTGCTTCCGGAAATCCTCGAACGATCCCCTCGCGCCTTCGAGGTCCCCCTCCATCAGATCGACGACGATCCCCGAAAAAGAGGTTTCCAGGCCGAGCATCTTAAATAGGTAGACGGGTCGGTCCGCGGCCGGCGGGTAAAACGCGTTGAGCGACTCGGGCAAGGGCAGTGCCGCCGACACCCCCCTGGTGGCGTCAGGCAGGTCCCCGGTCCCCGCGTTCGCGGCGACCGCCAGGGCCAGAAATCCCAGCAAGACAAGAAAGCCTGCAAATAGAACGGTCGATGCCACGGCGAGAAATCCCACCAGAAAACCCGCCTCGCTGCGCGTTGCCCTGCTCCGGTCCCGGTTTTTTGCCTTCATCGGTTGTCCGTTCGAGCTTCTCGTTCCCCATCGCTTGTCGTTCGTCCGCATTTCCATCCCCCTCCGCTTGAAGTGTACTGTACATTACAGTACTATGTAACGTACCGTACAGTACAGCACACACCTTGTCAAGAATATTTTTTTGGCCCCTCGCCCGGCCTGACCCAGACACCTGATAATGAAGGGGAATTATTTTTCTGCGGATGTTTCAGAAGGGCTTACGGCGGGATCAGACTCCATACGCTGCGAGAAAAACCTCGACCGCCTCGGAAACCACCTTTTTCAGCTCGGACCGTTTCGACGGAGGGAGGCAGACCAACCGCCTCATGTTGTCGTGGAAGATGATCATGCCGAGGAAAAACCACGCGGCCCGGGCGGGGTCGGCGACCCGCAACCGTCCTGCCGCGGTTTCCCTCTCCAGAAAGTTCGCGAATCCGTCCATGGTCCTTTTCGGACCCGACTCGTACCACAGCTTCGCGAGGTCGGGAAACGCCTTGACATGGGACACGGCATGCCGGTGCTGGTTGATCGCGATGTCCGAAAGCGCCAGGTCGGCGAACACCACCCCGATCCGGTTCAGCGCCTCCCGGGGAGTCCCGCCGGAGGGGAACTCGAGGTGGATTTCGCGCAAAAATTCCTCCGCGAGAGATTCGATGACCGCTTTCAAGATCCCTTCCTTGTTCCCGAAGAACTTGTATAGGGAGGATTTCGAACCTTTGGAGACCCGGATGATGTCGTCCACCGAAACGGATCCGTACCCCTTCTCGATGAAGAGCGAATACGCCGCCTCGATCATCGCCTTGCGCCGGTTCTGCCCCGCGGTGTTCGACAGCTCTTCGAGATCCTTTTTCCTGACCAATGGATGCCCTCCCCAAAAGCTGATCGGTTGTATTGATAGTAATGTACTGTACAGTATAGAGGCGGTTTTGCACAGGGCGATCCCCGCGGCAATTGCACATCTTGATTTTCCCCCACCCTGTACTATGATTTATCTGTAGTTGACATTCCTCCTGGATAGAACGCTTTTAACCGAAAATTCAACTTATGGAGTGGGTGGGCCAATGGACGCCGCTGGTCTGGTGTCCGTGCCTTCAGCGGGAAAACCCAATCGAAGAGGAGGGCTGCGATGAAACAACCGTGGTTGGCATTCTGTGCAATTGTTCTCGTCGTCGGGCTGTCGTTAGCCGGCTGCGCTACGGCCAACAAGATCCAGGGCACCCGGGCAACGCTGGACAAGGCAAAAGCCGCGGGGGCCATGCAAAAAGCACCGTTCGAATATGCGGCGGCGGACGCGTATCTCAAGAAGGCGGATCATCAGTCGAAAAAAGGGGACACCAAAGCTGCGGAATCTTTCCGGAAGCAAGCGGATGCATATGCCGTAAAAGCGCTTGAGATGTCGGGTGGAGGTGCGAAATGAGGAATCGGCGGTTCTTCCTTTGCGTGACGGTTCTTCTTGCGGTATTTCTTGCTGCAGGTTGCGGCACACGCCAATTGACCAAGGGCGAAATCGAACAGTTTGACGCCATCTCGGGAAAGATCGAGAAGGCGGAACAGATGGGCGCGAAGGAATGCGCTCCCGTGGAGTTGGGCAACGCCCTGGCGGAGCGCGATGCTGCCCGTCACGAGGCGACCGAAACCTGGGAATCGCTTTCGCCGTATATCAGCAAGGCGAACAAGGCCGCCGATGACCTCCTTGCCAAGACGACCCCTTGCTGGGAGGCGAAGCAGGTCAAAGCGGCGCCGCCGCCCCCGAAGCCCGTGGTGGTTCCTCCTCCTCCCATGGCGCCTGCCGCCACGATTCTGGCGGACCCCAAATACGTCTACGAGGGGAAGTGCACCAAGCTCACATGGTCTACACAGAACGCAACCTCGGCGGAGATCGACCAGGGTATCGGGAGTGTGGGCCTGAGCGGCACGAAGGAGGTTTGCCCCAAGGAAACAACGAAATACACAATCACCGCTACTAACCCGGGCGGCCCCGCGAAGGCGATCGTGGAAGTCCCCGTGTTCCACAGAACGACCCTTTACATCAACTTCGACACGAACAAGGCCGACATCCGGGAGGCGGACCTGAAGGAGCTGCAGACGGCGATCGATTTCGTAAAAAGGTATCCCGATACCAAGATTGTCGTCGTGGGGCACACGGACAGCACGGGGCCCGATGCCTACAACCAGAAGCTCTCCGAGCGGAGAGCGGATGCGGTCAAGAAATACCTGGTGGACTCGGGCCATGTGAAG
>DASUAN010000071.1:0-5383 GCA_035763765.1 Candidatus Deferrimicrobiaceae bacterium | reverse complement strand
GTCATCCTCAAGATCGTAGTGAATCTCTTGACCAAGGCCGCCACCTCCCCGTTCGCCCTCCTGGGGGCGATCGTGGGCGGCGGCGAGGAGCTCGGCTACCTGCAGTTCGACTACGGCGCGGACCTGCCGGGCGACCCGGGGAAGGCCAAGCTCGAATCGCTCGCCAAGGCGCTTTACGACCGCCCGTCCCTGAAGCTCGAGATCGCGGGGTACGTGGACCGGGAGAAGGACCGCGAGGCGCTCAGGCAAACGGCCTTCGACCGGAAGGTTAGGGCCCAGAAGCTCAAGGACCTCGCCGGGGAAGGCGGACCGGAGCTCTCCCTCGACAACGTCGTCGTCGACGCGAAGGAGTATCCCGAGTACCTCACGCGGGCCTACCGGGCGGAAAAGTTCCCCAAGCCCCGGAACGTCGTCGGCACGCTCAAGGACCTTCCCGTCCCCGAGATGGAGAAGCTCATGTTCGCCAACCTCCAGGTGACCGACGACGACCTGCGCCTCCTGGCGCAGCGGCGGGCCCAGGGCGCGAGGGACGCCCTGCTCGCCACGAAGCAGGTGGCGCCGGAGAGGATCTTCCTGCTGGAGCCGAAGACGCTTTCCCCCGAGAAGAAGGAGAAGCAGCGGGACAGCCGGGTCGAGTTCACCCTCAAGTGACCGCGGGGGGACCGGACGCCCGAATCTGTCCCTAACCTCCCGCTTCCGGAATTGGTATACTCACACGAACGAATTACGAAGGAATTCAACGGTCCGGGAGGACATATGGGAAAGGACGACACGAAGATGCACCCGGTGTTCGAATACGTCCGCTTCGGGAGCATCGCCTTCCAGCGAAAGTACGTGACGAAGGAGCAGATCCAGCAGGCCCTCGCAGCGCAGGTAGAGGACAACGTGTCCGGAAGACCGCACCGCCTCCTCGGGGCGATCCTATTGGAAAAAGGCTGGATCACGAAGGAGCAGGAAGCCTCGATATTGAAAGAGATGGGCGTGGGGGGATAGGCCGAAGGCCGCGTGGGACCCGAGGAGATCGTCGCCGCGTACCGGCTGGAACGGCACCCCGAGGGTGGGTGGTTCCGGGAGGTCCACCGCTCTTCTTGCACGCTTGATTCGATCCCCGGATATCCGGGGCCACGACCGGCGTTTACCGCGATCTACTTCTTGCTCCCCCGGGGCGACTTCTCCGCCTTCCACCGACTGCGCAGCGAGGAGACCTGGATCCATATCGCGGGGGACCCGTTGGAATTGATCCTCCTGGGAGAGGAGGTCCGCCGGATCAAGCTCGGTCTTTCCGCCGAAGGCGGGGATCCGATCGCGGTGGTCCCCGCGGGAGTGTTGCAGGCGGCAAGGAGTTTGGGGGAATTCACCCTGTCGGCCTGTATCGTTGCTCCCGGGTTCGATTTCGCGGATTTCTCGATCCCGGATCGGGAGGACCTCCTGCGAAAGCACCCGGGACGCAAGGATCTGATCCTTTCCTTTACCCGCTGAGGACGTACCCGGGCACCTCTTCTTCCCGGCCGATCGATCCTCATGCCGGGCGCCATCCGAAACGGACTCGGGGGGTTGGGCAACGCCCTCGCTCTTGCCCCCGCACCGAGGGTGCTTGAGACATTATTTCTCCCATAGAAAAGGGTACTTGTCACGGTTTTTCGTTCCTCCCGGAAACCTCCCCTACTCTCGTCAAACCCTTGCGGGGCAAGCTTTTGCGGGCAATCGGCTTTTTCGCCCATCTTTTTCCATCGTCATTTGCGCCGGTTATCGTTGTGCCGGAAAATTTCCTTGACGGCGATCGAAAATCCCCGTTGAATTGTTACAGAGGTTTCCAACCCAAACGAACTCACTTTTTGAACACGGTTCCGATCGGCGGCGTTCCGGCAGCGATGGCTATTCCCATTTTCCTTTGCCGAAATCGTAGACCTCGGGGGTAATGGGTTCGGCCGACGGGGAAAGATGGCGGAGGTGGCATCATGAGGGACCTGGACTTCGGGATCGCGATGCTCAAGGCAAAGTCTGCCGTCAAAGAGAAACTTCTTCCCGGAAAAATCGTGCAGGAGAGTTCCCCCATGTCGCGTTTGAGCGGGGACAAAGACCTCCGGACAAGGATCCACTTGCTTTTCGACTCCTTGCTGAAGAATACGCCGAGGGAGAAGATCCGCCTTCCCTCCGACAAGGAGATCCAATCCTTAAGGGGCGGGGGGTTGTTCCTCAAGCGTTGAAAAGAGTAAGATCCTCTTCGGGAGGAAACGACGGCCGGTTTGTCCGGCCGTTTTTTTTTCCGTTGCCCCGTGATCGAAGCGGCGATGATTTAATCGATACCCCACCAATTCCATTCGATTTTATCAAGGATTCCATGTGGATATCCTCGTACTCTTCATCTCTCACCTGGTCCGGGTTACCCAAAACGGATGTTACTTTTCGCGTGGCGGATTCTCCGAGGCGCGGTAAACCGATCCCTCCAGCCGGCTATTGATCGTAGTCCTTTCGATAGTCCGGCAGGTAGGGCCCCGCCGGAAGTCCTCCGCTTTTCGGAGAGGCGAACACCTGCCCATTGACCTGATGGGCCAGGGGCATGTAGTTCGGCATCCCCTTGGTGATCGCAGCGCTGATCGCCATCGCGACCAGGTCCGCGAGAGGGTTGCCGCTGCTCTGGCTCTGCTGCGGCGAATACACCATCCCCTTGCGCTCCGCCCAGATGACTCCGCCGGTCTTGCAGTCCTTCAACTGGTAGTCGAATTCGACGGTGACCTGCGTGGTGAAAACCATGTATTTGGCATCCCAACGCTCGATACACACGTAAAGAACCGAATCGGTTCCGAAAAGCGAGCAAAGCTTCAGGGGATCCGCGTTGTGGACCAGATCGGCGTCGGCCAATCCGTCCAGTTCGAGCAGGTGCTTGACCAGATCCACCGGAAAGACATAATAGCCCCGTTCCGCGACGGGAATGGAAAGGGTGGAGAGAAAGTAATCCGGGGCATTGACGTCCACGCTTCGATTCACGACGGGGACGATCAGGATCGAATGGGGATCCGCGGCCTTGAAGGCGGAGTAATCCTTTTTCGGAACCGTTGCCGCGCATCCCGAAAACAGCGCGGAGGCGAAGACCGCGACCAGGATGGGAATGGATGACCTTTTCACCTGGTTCCCTCCTGCCCCGCCGCCGGGCCCGCCGGAGACGACGTCCCGAGAGTCTCCTGCTGCCTCCGGACGTTCCGGATCATCTTCTCCATGAGGACATTCGATTCGGGCCATTTGGCCCTTTCCTTTTCGAAATAGCCGATGGCTTCTTTCGGGTTCCCGTTTTCGAACAGGGCGTACCCGTACTCCGCGTACAGCCCGGGGGGGGCCCGGTCCTCCGCCTCCGCGTTTTCCACGATTTGCTTCAGCCGCTCGAGGTAGGCCTCCTTCTCCTGGGGCTTCTTGTAGTGGACGAACATCGTGGAATCGTAATTCCCCCAGGCATATTTCCGGGAGGGAGCACATCCTTGGGTGAGCGCAAGCAGCATCGTGGAGACCGCAAGAAGCAGGAGGCCTCTTTTGGCCATGTCAGTGGACCTTGATGGTCTTGATTTCGCTCTCGACGTACACCTTCTGCTCGAAAAGGACCGACCCGTCGCGTCCTTGGACGACGACCAGGTGGGTCCCCGGTTCGACGAGAAGCACCCCGGGCTGCCCATCGTACTTCTCCGCCTCGCCGACCAGCAGGCCGTCCAGATAGACCTTGGCGCCTTCCGGCGCCCCTTCGAAAGCCAGGCTCGGACGGGTTTCCGTGGGACGGACCGTGGTCGACGGCATGGCGCATGAGCACAAGGCAAGACCGAGGAAAACGATCAAGCATGTCTTCATCTTCGCTGCCTCCCTCACTTCGGTTCCGCGACGAAGAGTCTCGGCGATAACGGTTTTGCGATCGATCCCTCGACGATCTCGCAGATGGAACCTTCCCCGGTCTCCGACTCGCCGAAGAAACCGCTGACGCGGATCGTGGCGACCCGCTTGGGCGGAAGAGTGACGTCGAAACCCGTCTGTTTGCTTTTTATGGTGTCGCCCGCCTCCATGACGGCGAGCAGGTCGCCTTCCCGCAGGCCCTGTAGCTTCCCGCCGCTGATGAAAACCTGCCTGTCCCTCACCTCCAGGACGTCGGTTTTCCACGTTCGGTCGGCGAGCTTGGCCACCAGTTTGTCGATCACGTCCGAGATCGCCGCGGCGATCGCCCGATCGTTCAGCGTGGCATCATACGACGCTCGGCTGCCGAATCCGGCGACCTCCCCGCTCTCGGTATTCGCCTCCCCCGCCCCGATGGCGGAGAAATAGGCGTGGGACGTCTTGACGTCCACCAGGCGGACATCCACCTTGGCCTTGGCGGTCTGGACCTTCGTGCTGCTCAGGAACCCGACCTTTCCTCCCACGGATCGTCCGAACTCGGTCACCGACCCGATGATGAGCGTGTCGGAGCCGACGAGTTTCGAGTCGCCGGAAATCTGCTGCTCCCACGTCACCTTGTTCAGATCCGGCCGCTCGAGAACGAGGAATTGCCCCGACTGGACGAGGCGGGAGGTAAGCATATCCGAAGCCTGCTTCCCGATCCGGTCGAGCTCGGCGTCCGTCAAAAGCGATCTCCCGTAGTTCGTCTCGTTGGTGAACCGTCCTACCGAGACCTTCAATTTGTATCGCTTCGCGGCGGGCCTCTGGACCGCCTGCTGCGCCTTGATCTGCTCGGCTTTCGGAACCGGGGCCTCCAGGGCGACCGGTTTTTCCGAGACGGTTGCGCAGGCCGACAGGAAAAGGGGAATGACCATGAGGACGAAGCATTTTCTTTTCATTCGTCTGTCGCCTCCTCCGGGGTTCCGGATCCCCTGGTTTCAGAATCGGTATCCGATGTTCCCGGTCAGCGCGATCCCGTCGAGGCGGTAATCGACGCCGAACGTGTCGGTCTCGACGAACAGATAACGGGCTTCGACGCCGAGAAAAACGTTGTTCGGGAGGGTGTAGGTCCCCCCGAGCCCGATGTGGAACCCCAGCGCCGTGTCGTCATCGGAATCCGAGCCGCTCAACCCAAGCCCGGGGATGCTCCCCGAGATCTCGTCTTCCACAAAGTAGACCCCGATTCCAAGGAATCCGTACGGCTCGAACCTGCCGTAGGGGACATGGCCGCGAAGACTCAGGGTCAGAGGAATGACCTTGAACTTTTCCTCCACGTCGACGCCTGCGGCGGAAACCGTTCCTTCCGTTTCGAAATATCCGACGGCGCCTTCCACGGAAAAACCGGGAGCGATGTAGTGGCCGAGGGAGATCTCGCCGTTGAACCCGGTGTCGGCGTTGAGGTCATCCAGGTCGCTCGATTGCGGGAAGAATCCGCCGAGTTTGACCGCAAAAAAGTTGGATGGAAGTCCCTTGG
>DASUAN010000070.1:0-3360 GCA_035763765.1 Candidatus Deferrimicrobiaceae bacterium | reverse complement strand
TGTATATATCAAGGGACCTTGATCCAGACGCTTCCCGATCTGCCGCTCCGGTGACGGACGGCGGAACGCGGTCGGAACCCTCGCGATGGCGAGCCGGTCCGGCCGCCCGAGAGAGAGGAACGGACGTGTGGTTGCGGTGGTTCCCCTGGAAGCAGCTGGTGAGCCGCGCGGCAAGAGCCCACGGCTTCGTGGATCCGGTGAATCTTCTCGCCCGTCTCGAACGATTCGCCCAGCCGCTCGAGGTCAAAGAACCCCTCGAAATGCTGCGCGCGGGCATGGTGTTCCACGCCCGAGGCCTGCTGAACACCGGGGCGATCCAGCACAACCTGGACTGGATCTGGCCTTTCTGGGTCGAACGGCAGTACGATCCGGGCAGCGACGCGTTCATCCCCCGGGCCTTCTCCATCACGCACGTGAACCTCACGCACCGGAATTGGACCGCCGTCGGGATTCCCGACTTCGACGAACTGCCCATCGTGGATCCGAGGGGATTGCTGACCCCGTTTTGGGACAGCTGGTCCCTCGACGCCTGGATGGCGGCCGAGGACGGCCGTCGCCTCTTTCCTTCCCGGACGGATGCCGCTGATCAACATCTCGAACTGGACGGCGGTGTCGCCGTGGTGACGCGATGTGGCCTCGATGCATGGGTACTCTCTTCTCGGATCGAGGTCGAGGAGATGGAAGGGGTTCCCTGTTGCCGGATGACGGTGGGCGCCCGAAGCGATGGGGATGCGTGGCTGGTCGTCTCCTTGCGGCCCTACAACCCCGAAGGGGTGAGCTTCGTGCACGACATCCGCATGATGCCCGAGACACGGGGCTGGAGGATCGGGCGCAGGCGGGAGGTGCGGTTCGACGCCCCGGCGGATCGCCAGCAGTTCTCCGATTACCGGGACGGCGACGTCCACACCCGGCTTTTCGACCCCGGAGGGCGGACGACCGTCCACTGCAGGGTCGGCATGGCAACGGCCGCCGCCCTGTTCGCCGTCCGGGGGGGCGAAACGAGGGAGGTACGGGTGAGCATCCCTTTGCAACGGGAAACCGGGACAAGGGAGGCAAAACCCTCGAGACGGAACTGGAGCAGCGCGCTCGGAAATCTGGTCCCGGTTCGCATCCCCGACCGAAGGATCGAATACCTTTACGAGGCCGCCGTTCGGAGCCTGGTGCTTCATTCTCCCGGAGAGGTCTACCCCGGCCCCTACACGTACAAGCGGTTCTGGTTCCGCGACGCCGCCTTCATCCTCCACGCGCTGCTCTGCGCCGGGCTGTCGGACCGGGCAGAAAGGGTTCTCGACCGCTTCCCTGAGAGGCAGACACGGGCCGGGTTTTTCCTTTCGCAGGAGGGCGAGTGGGACTCCAACGGAGAAGCGCTTTGGATCCTGAGGCGCTTCTGTGAACTCACGGGGCGCAATCCCAAGCCCGAGTGGAGGCGATCGATCGAACGCGGCGGTCGATGGATCCTGCGGAAACGCCTTTCGCCGGAAGGAGGGGAACCCCACGCGGGTCTACTCCCTCCAGGGTTCAGCGCGGAACACCTGGGGCCCAACGACTATTACTATTGGGACGACTTCTGGGGAGTGGCGGGGCTAAGGGCGGCCGCCTGGCTTCTGGAAGCGCTTGGCGACGCGGCGAGGGCGGCCGATTTCCGACGGGAGGCGGAAGGGTTCCTCGCGTGCATCGAGCGAAGCCTCGCCCAGGTCTCCGGCCGTCTGCGACGCCCCGGGATGCCGGCCTCCCCGTACCGGCGGATGGATTCGGGATCCGTGGGCTCTCTGGCCGCCGGATACCCTCTGCAGATCTTCTCCGCGCGGGACGCCCGCCTCCTGGATACCGCCGAGCACCTCCTCTCCCGATGTCTCGTGAACGGGGGATTCTACCAGGACATCATCCACTCCGGGATCAATCCGTACCTGACCCTCCATCTGGCGCAGGTCCTTCTCCGTGCGGGGGATTCCCGGTTCCAGAACCTCTTCCGGACGACGGCGGATCTCGCCTCCTCGACGGGACAGTGGCCGGAGGCCGTTCATGCGCGGACCAAGGGAGGCTGCATGGGAGACGGACACCACGTCTGGGCATCCGCGGAATGGGTCCTGATGGTCAGGAACGGGTTCCTCCGGGAGGAGGGAGACAACCTCGTGATCGGTTCCGGCGTCCTTCCCGATTGGCTCGACCAGCGGGAAGTTCTCCTCTTCGGCCCCGCCCCCTCGGACTTCGGGCAGGTTCTCGTCGAAATTCTGCCGCGGGGAGAGGAAGCAGAGGTCCGCTGGAACGGGGAATGGCGGGGTACTCCGCCGCGCATCGAAGTGCGCCTCCCCGGGTTCCAACCCGTCGATGAAGGAGCCGGGTCGCAGTCGGTTCTCCTCTCCCCCACGAACGCGCCATGAACATCCTGATGGTGACCAACGCCTTCCTCCCCCACGTGGGCGGTGTGGCCCGAAGCGTCCAGGGGTTCACCGCCGAGTTTCGGCGGGGCGGACACCGTGTCGTCGTCGTGGCTCCCATCTTCGAGGGGATCCCCCGGAACGAAACGGATGTGATCCGGGTCCCGGCGATCCAGAATTTCAACGGCAGCGACTTCTCGGTTCCCGTGCCGGTTTCCGGAAAGGTGATCTCGGCACTGAAGACCTTCATTCCGCAGATCGTCCACTCCCACCATCCGTTCCTTCTGGGAGACACGGCCCTCCGCGTCGCCGCCACCCGGGACATCCCCGTCGTCTTCACGCACCACACCATGTACGAGAAGTACACCCATTACGTCCCGGGGGACTCGCCGCGATTGAAGCGCTTCGTGCTCGACCTGGTCACCGGTTACTGCAACCTCTGTGACGCCGTCATCGCTCCGAGCCAGACGGTGGCCGAAGAGATCGGACGCCGGGGAGTGAAGGTCCCCGTGGAAGTCATCCCCACAGGGGTGAACGTCGGGGTCTTCTCTTCCGGGAACGGGGACGCCTTCCGGAAACGTATGGGAATCCCCCCGGACGCCTTTCTCATCGGCCATGTGGGACGCCTCGCGCCGGAAAAAAATCTGGAGTTTCTTGCCGGGTGCGTGATCCGCTTCCTCCATCGTACCAGGCGGGCTCACTTTCTTCTCGTGGGCGAAGGTGTGCTGAAAAAGGAGATCGAAAGAACGTTCGCGGCGCAGGAGCTTGCGGAACGGTTTCATTCCCTGGGCGTCATGGACCACCCCGAACTCGCGTCGGCTTATCAGGCAATGGACGTCTTCGTCTTCGCCTCCCGGACGGAAACCCAGGGGATGGTGCTGACGGAGGCGATGGCGGCAGGGACACCGGTGGTGGCGGTAGACGCCTCGGGTGTGCGCGAAGTGGTCCGGGACGGAGAAAACGGCCGCCTGGTGCCCCGGGA
>DASUAN010000069.1:0-11311 GCA_035763765.1 Candidatus Deferrimicrobiaceae bacterium | reverse complement strand
TCGATGCCCAGGACGCGCATCCCAACAAACTACCACAAGAACGGGCCGGAACCGCCTCCCCTCCTCCTGCGGCTGCTGCATCCGGGAATCCTGGCCCGCGGAGGGGTCCCCTTAGGCTACGCTCGCGATCTTCGCCCGCTCGCTGCCGGTTCCGCTCGACGTTCACATCCTCGCTCCACAGGCCGCCTCGCCGACCCCCCGCATCGCCATGGATTCCCAGTCGCCCCATTCCCGCAACGGGGCGCCATGGGCGGAGCCGGCCGAAGGAGGAGGGGCGCAGTGAGGTTAAGCGCAGCCGCGCGGAATCATCGCGCGGCGAGCCACGAACGGAGCCCCCCTCCGAGGACGCAGAGCCGATCCCGGCGCACCCGTGGGGGGCAGATGCGGTGTTCGCCCCAGGGGGTGAAAAGTTTGAAGAACGTCCCTGTTGACGGAATGTGCTACTGGAGGCCGGCTAGAGGATGTTGGCGGCCAGCTCCGCCAGGGGGGAGCGTTCCCCCTTCATCAGGAGGACGTGTCCGGAGATCGTCTCCCCCTTGAACTTTTCGACGATGCAGGAGAGCCCGTTGCTGGCCGAGTCGACGAAGGGGTTGTCGATCTGGTACGGGTCGCCGGTCAGCACGACCTTGCTGTTCTCCCCCGCGCGCGTGAGGATCGTCTTGACCTCGTGGGGGGACAGGTTCTGGGCTTCGTCGATGATGATGTACTGGTTCGGGATCGAGCGTCCCCGGATGTACGTCAGCGGCTCGATCTCGAGGATCCCCAGGTTGATCAGCTCCTGGTAGCCGCGCATTCCCTGGCGCTTCCGCCGGCTGTACCCGAAGAGGTATTCCACGTTGTCGAAGATCGGCTGCATCCACGGCTTGAGCTTCTCCTCGACGTCTCCGGGAAGGAAGCCGATGTCCTTCCCCATCGGGAACACGGGCCGGGACACCAGAAGCCTCTGGTACACCTCTTCGTCGGAGGTCTTCCGCAGGCCGGCGGCGATGGCCAGGAGCGTCTTTCCCGTCCCCGCCTTCCCGGCCAGCGTCACGAGCTTGACCGAATCGTCGAGCAGGATGTCCAGGGCGAAGTGCTGCTCCTTGTTGCGCGGGCGAACCCCCCAGACGTCCTCCTTGAAGGAAGGGAGAACCCGGACCTTCTTCCGGACGCTGTCGTACCGCCCGAGGGCGGACTGGGAGGACGAGTTCCTCAGGACGAGGCACTCGTTCGGGTGCAGGTCTTCGGCGTCGGGCGGGGGATCGCTCTCCCCCGAGGCGTAGAACGCGTCGATCCAGATCCGGTCGACCGGGACCTCCCGGAAGCCCTGGTAGAGCTCCTCGATGTCCACGCGGTCGCTTTCATAATCCTCCGCCCGCAGGCCGAGGGCATCCGCCTTGATCCGCAGGTTCGTGTCCTTGGACACGAGCACGACGGGCGTGTTCCGGTCCCGCATCTTTTCCCCGAGCGCCACGGCCAGGATCTGGTTGTCCTCGCGGTTCCCCAAAAGCTCCGCCGGCAAAAGAGCCGCTCCGTCCCCGTCGAAGGCCACGCGGAGCATTCCGCCGTTCCCGAGGGAAACCCACTCCGCCAGGCTCCCCTCCCCCCGCATCCGGTCGATGAACTTCGACACGGTCCGGGCGTTGCGCCCGAGCATGTTCAGGTCCTTCTTGAAGCGGTCGAGCTCCTCGATGACGGTGATGGGAATGATGATCCGGTTGTCGCGGAATTTGAAAAGGGCGGTGGGATCGTGCAGCAGGACGTTCGTGTCCAGCACGAAGTTCTTGATCATCCATCCTCCGGGGGCGGTGCCTTCCCTCTCATTTCAGTTCGGTGAGCTTCTGGCGCGCCTTCTCGGCCGCCGGCGACCTCGGGTACTTCGACTGCAGCAGTTCGTAGAGGATGCGCGCGTTTTTCTTGTCGTTCAGCGCCTGGAAGGCGAATCCCTGCTTGAGCATCGCGTCGGGCGCCTTCTCCCCTCCGGGGAACTTGTCGACCACGTCCTGGAAGGAAAGGATCGCGCTCTCGTAATCCTTTTCGACGTAGAAGGTTTCCCCCTTCCAGTAGAAGACGTTCTGCATGAGCCGGTGGTCGGGGTATCGCGCCGCGAAGGCGTTCAGAACCTCCCTTCCCTTCTTCGTGTCCCCGACCTTGATGAGGCCCAGGGCGTAATCGTATACCTCCTCGGGGGTCTTCAGGTCCTCCACCGCCACCTGCGGCGCCGGGGCGGCGGAGGGCCGACCCGCCGCCCCTGGTTCCAGCTTCTCTTCGATCGCCGCGATCCGCTTCTCGATCGCCTCGATCCGGTCGACCTTCGCCCGCATCTCCTGGACCGCCTTGGACAGCTCGGCGGTGGTCCCGTTGAGGCGGGTCACCTCCTTCTGCATCTCCAGTCTCGTATCGTCGGCGCGGGTGCCGACGGCGAGAAGATCCGCCTTGATCCGGTCGTTGTCCGACGCGAGGTCCGCCAGGTTCCGTTGGAAGGAGGAGAGTTCGTCCCGGCCCCCGCCGGCGGGAAGCGGGGTTGCGGAACCCGACTGCTTCATGGCGGCGACATCCCTCTTGAGCGCCTCCATGTCCTCCTGGACGCGGACGAACGCGCCGGTATCGGCCACGGCGCAGCCGCCCGCCGCCGCGGCCAGGAGGGCAAGGCACAAAAGCGATGCCAGGCGTGTCCGGCACATCCTTCCCGTCCTACTTCCGCACGAAGTGAGCCCGCCGGTTCTTCGCCCACGCCTCTTCCGTATGGCCCGAATCGAGCGGCTTCTCCTCGCCGAAGCTTACCGTGGTGAGCGCTGCGGCCCGGACTCCGAGGGAGACGAGATAGCTCTTCGTGCTCTCCGCGCGGCGCTCTCCCAGCACGATGTTGTATTCGGCGGTCCCGCGCTCGTCGCAGTGTCCCTCGATGAGCACCGACGCGCCCGGGTTGTTCTTGAGGTAGTCGGCCACCTGTTGGAGCGTCGGCTTGGCGTCCTCCCGGATGAACGATTTGTCGAAGTCGAAGTGGATGTCCGAAAACTGGGACGGCTTCTCCATGGTCGCCGCCACGCCGGCCGCCGCCTCGGCCATCGCCGTCTGCATGCCGGGCTGCGCTTCGGGCTTAAGCGTCTCGGAGGCGATCTGCCCCGTGGTCGCGGGCGGCGCCCCCCCCGCCCCCGGGGCGGGTTCGGTCGATTTCACCATTTCCTTCTTCCCGCACCCAACGGCGAACACCAAAACCACCGACCATGCCACAAGAATCCGCTTCAAGGCCACCGTCCCGATCATCTCGTCCTCCTTATCCTCTGGAAGTAAAGAAACGTTCGGATGCCGTCCCGCGGACCACCCGTCGGGGCGGTCACTGCCGCGGAGACCACGCGGGCGAGCCCGCGAAGGAAAGCCCCTTGAACAATCCCCGTTGCCACCTTCCGTCCGCAGAGGTGATTTTCAACTCAGAATAGCCATTTTTTCGGAACGTGTAAACCAAGTACCGGCCGTCCGGGGAAAAGGACGGATCGACGCAATCTCCGTTCCCCGAGACCAGGAGACGATGATCTCCCCCGTCGGGTCGGACCGTGTAGATCGCGTACCGTCCTCCCGAAAGGGAGGTGTAGGCGATCCGGTCGCCCGCCGGGGACCAGGAGGGCGAGGTGGAATAGGATCCCGCCTGGGAGACGCGCCTCTCGTCCGAGGAGCCGATCTCCTTGACGTAGACCTGGGGCGTGCCGCCCCGGTTGGACACGAAGGCGAACCTCCTCCCGTCGGGAGAGACCGAGGGAGAGACCTCGATCCCGTACCCGCCGGCGACTTTCTGCACGGCGGATCCGTTCAGCATCACCCGGTAGATGTCGGAATTCCCCTCGATGCTCAGGGTGACGTACAGGGCGTCTCCCGACGGGGAAAACGATCCCGGGGACTTCGAGTTCCCGTAGCGGACCACGAGCTTCTCCCTCCCGTCGGAAAGGTTGCGCAGGTAGATCTGGGGGTACCCCGTCCGGTAGGAGGTGAACGCAAGCTCCTGCCCGTCCGGCGACCAGCGCGGGAAGAGGTTGAAGCTCCGGTTGTCGGTCACCTGCCGCAGGTCGCCGCCGTCGAGCCCGACGACGTAGATCTCTTTTCCCTTCCCCTTTTCCGGCCTGGCGGAGAAGGCGATCTCGGTGTCGAAAATGCCCCGGACTCCCGTGAAGGCGTAGAGCACTTCGTTGGCGAACTTGTGCGCCATCTTCCGGTAGCGGCGCACGGGGCCGGTGAACTTCTTTCCCGCCATCATGTTCCCGAGCGTGGCGTCGTAAAGCCGCATCTCCAGCGTCACCTGGTCTCCCCGGACCTCCGCCTTTCCGATCACCACCGCCTCGGCTCCGATCAGCTTCCAGTCGGAAAAGGAGATCGGCTTCCCCCCGAAATGTTCCGGCACGATCCGTTCGAGGTAGGCCGCCCTCGGGAGGACGTCGAACAGCGAGGTCATGGCGAGATCCCCCGCGATCGTCCCGGGAATTTCCCGGGCGAGGGACGGGTCTCCTCCGGTCACGACGAAATCCGGAAGGGCGACCGGCATGGGCTTCCCGCCGGGCGCGTTGATGTCGATGTAGAGGACGGCCCAGGAACCGGAAGGTGCGAAAAGAAGGAGAAGGGCGAGAAGCAGCGTCCCTGCGGTGCGGATCACGAGGCCTCCTCCGCCCCGTAGAAACGGAAACCGATCTCGTAGTGGTCCTCCCCCCCGCGCAGCTCCTCGGGAGGAACGGGAAGCGGGCTCGCCTTCTTGATGGCCCGAAGGACGGAATCGTCGAAGTAGGGGTTGCCGGAGGTCTTCTCCATCCGCACCGTCGACACCTGTCCGTCCTTTTCGATAGTGATCCGCAGCTGCACGATGAGGTCTTCCTTCTCCTTCCCGGCGAGGGCGGGAACGGTCCAGTTCGAACGGATCCTCTCGTCCAGCTGCCGGAAGTAGGCGAGGTGCTCCGGAGGCACCCGGACGGTTCCGGCGGCTCCGGGAATCCCCGCCGGCGGGGAGGAAGAGGCCCGCTTCGGCGCGGGACGCGCGGCGGAGAGGTCGATCCGGTGCGCGACGCGCTCCCCGATCTGGTGGACCGCCGACCGGGCGGCCTTCTCCCGCCGGATCGTGCCCACCGCTTCGCGGACCTGCTCCGACGACGTTCTCTTCTCGCGCATCCTCCGGATGCTTTCGGCGAGGGTCTCGCGGTCCGGCGCCCGGGATCCGGGCGCCTCCCGTTTCCCTTCCGCCAGGCTCTCCTTGGCCGCCTTCGCCGTCCTGGCAGGCGGCGCCTTCGACTCCTTCGTCTCCTCCCCGGTCTTTGCCGGGGGGGGGGGAGCCTCCCGCTCGGCCGGTCTCGGGCGCGCCTCCGGAGGGGGAGCAAACGCCTCGCCTCCGACCAGGTCGACCACGGCGACCGAGAGGAAGCGGGAGGGCGTTGCGTGGAGACCCGCCCACAAGGCGGCAAGAGCCAGGGCGACGGCGTGGACCGCCACCGAAACGGCGATCATTCTGCGGAATAGCGACTCCATAGGAACGACCGCAAAGGGGTACGTCGGCATGCCCGTGGCGTCCCCGCCGTTCAACGCTCGAGGGGCTCCGTGACCATCCCGAGCTTTTCGATTCCGGCGTTGCGGACCTCTGCGATGACCTTGACGACGAACCCGTACGGTACGGCCCGGTCGGCGCGGAAATAGACCTGTCGGTCGGTGCGCCGCGATACGATGGCCCGGAGCGCTTCGTTCAGCCGGTTGAACTCAATCGGCTGCTTCCCGAGGAAGATCCTGCTGTTCATGTCGACGGTGATCACGAGGCGCTCCTCCTCCGCACGCAACGCCTTGGCGTTCGCCTGCGGGAGGTTGACGTCCACCCCCTGGGTGAGCATCGGCGCAGTGACCATGAAGATGATGAGAAGCACCAGCATCACGTCGACGAGAGGCACGATGTTGATGTCCGACATCATCCGACGGTTCCCGCCGTTTCCCGTGTTGAAGGCCATCGGGCTACACCTTCTCCAGGTTCCGCTCGAGGAAGTTCGTGAACTCGATGGCGAAACTGTCGAGGCGGGTGGCGATCGCGCGCACCCGGTTCAGGAAGAAGTTGTAGGCCATGACCGACGGGATCGCGGCGGCCAGCCCGGCGGCGGTCGCGATCAGCGCCTCGGCGATCCCGGGCGCGACCGTGGCGAGCGTGGCGCTTCCGACCTCGGCGATCCCCGAGAAGGCGTTCATGATCCCCCAGACGGTGCCGAACAGCCCGATGAACGGCGTCGCGCTCCCGGTCGTCGCCAGGAAGGGCAGGTACGTCTCCATGAGCGCGATCTCCTCGTTGGCCGCCTTTCGCATCGCCCGCTCCACGTTTTCCATCGGGAACGACGCGCGGCCGGCGGTCGCCACGGGCTCGGCGGACCGTCCCCGCTGGATCCGCATCAGCTCGAGATACCCCGTCCGGTACACCTCGGTGAGCGGGGTCCGCTCCGATTTTTCCGCCAGATCATACAGGGCGGCGAGGTTCTTCCCCTCCGCGAAGGCCTTGGCAAACTCGGCCTGGTTCTTTTCGATCCCCTTGAAAAGCCGGAATTTGAGGAAGATGATGGCCCAGGAGACGACGGAAAACAGGATGAGCATGATGAGCACGAACTTGACGATCGGACCGGCGAGCCAGATGTGTCGGAACGCGCGGGTGTCGAACAGGCCGGTTGCGGCCGCTACCACCGGGAAGCCCATTCCCATATACGGCATCGAAGGGGGCACCTCCAATCGATATTATCATTCTTATATAACCTAATCGCTATTGCGGTTCAATCTTCTTGACATCCTCTTCGGCGAAAAAGTACGATACGCCATACATGGAAAAACCATCCAAAAAGTCCCGCAACACGAAACAGCGCGCCGTGATTCTGGAAATCCTCCGGAACAGCGGGTCGCACCCGACCGCCGAGGCGATCTACCAGGAAGCGCGCAAGGTCCTGCCGAACATCAGCCTCGGAACGGTTTACCGCAACCTCAATTTCCTGAGGGAGCAGGGGATGGCCCGGGAAATCCGGACGAACAGCGAATCCTGCTCGCGGTTCGAGGGGAGGTGCCCTCCCCATGCCCATTTCCACTGCACGGAATGCCAGGCGGTCCTCGACCTCCCGCTCCCCACGTGCCTCAAGGATCTCGTGTGGACCACGGAACGGGAGATCGCTTCGGTAAACTCCCTGGACCTGCACGTCATCGGGTCCTGCAGCCACTGCGGCCACACGCCGTCCTGACCCTCTAGACAAGCGATCCCGCTTTCGGGTTTCCGCGGAAGAAAAAAACCGCCGGGGGCGGATTCTCGCCCCCGGCGGTCCAGACGTCTTCCCCGCGATTTCCGCGGGGGATCAGCCGAGCTTCCTCCCGCCTTCCGCGGCCCACTTCTCGAGCATGTCCGTGGTGACCGACTTCGGACGCTCGATCGCGTAGCCCAGCGCGCGGTCCCAGGTGAGGTTGCAGAGGACGCCCAGGGCCCGCCCGATGCCGAAGAGGACGGTGTAGAAGTCGTACTCCACGACGCCGTAGTACCACTGGATGACGCCCGACTGCGCGTCGACGTTCGGCCACGGGTTCTTCGCCTTGCCGTGCTCCATGAGGACGCCCGGGGCCACCTTGTAGATCATGTTCACGAGCTTGAAGAGCGGGTAGTCCGGCAGGTTCTTCAGGCAGAACTCCATCTGCGAGACGTACCGCGGGTCGGTCTTGCGCAGCACCGCGTGTCCGTAGCCCGGGATGACCTGCCCGCTGTTGAGGGTATCCCACAGGAACTTCTTGAGCTCCTCCTCGGTGGGGAGCTTGCCCCCGAGCTTCTGGAACACCCCCTGGCACCATCCGAGCACTTCCTGGTTCGCCAGCCCGTGGAGCGGCCCCGCCAGGCCGTTGATGCCGGCGGAGTAAGCGTAGTAGCAGTCGGACAGGGCCGACGCCACCAGGTGCGCGGTGTGGGCCGAGACGTTGCCCGACTCGTGGTCGGAGTGCAGGATGAAATACATCCGCGCCACATCGTCATAGGGCTTGTCGATCCCCATCATGTGGGCGAAGTTGCCCCCCAGGTCGAGCTTCGGGTCGGGCGCGATCGGGGTGTCGCTCTTGTACTTCATGCGGTAGATGTACGCGCCGATCGCCGGGAGCTTCGCCATGAGGTTGCAGGCGTCCTCGAACATCGGGTCCCAGTAGTCGGTCTTCTTCATCCCCTCGTTGTACCGCTTGACGAAGAGCGATTCCCGCTGCATGGCGAGGATGGCGGCGGAGAACATCGTCATCGGGTGGGTGTCGCGCGGCATGGCCCGGAGGGTGTCGAAGACGTACTGCGGGATCGTAGAGCGTTTCCGGAAATCCTCGACCACGGCCAGGGTCTGCTCCATGGTCGGAACCTCGCCGGTCATCAGGAAGTAGAAGAACCCCTCGACGAAGGGGTACTCGGAGCCGGGGACCTTGGGCAGCGCCGCGAAGGCCTCGGGAATCGTCTTCCCGCGGAACCGGATTCCTTCATGGGGATCCAGGTAGGAAATGTCGGTCACGAGGCAACGGACGTCCCGGACCCCGCCGATCGCCTGGGCGATCGTGACCTGGTCGATGATCACACTTCCGAACTCCTTGTTGAGCTTGGTAGTGCGGGGGCGGTGCGCCTGAATCTTTTCGAACAGCTTTTCCTTCAACGTCATCTTCTCCGCAACTTTGGACATGCCGGAAACCCCCTTTCCAATGGTGGTGGAATGGTCCTCCCGAATCGCACCTTAAGAAAAACCCGCGGGCAATCCCTCCTTTCCGCAAATCGATTGTCCATCGAAATCCTTGCGCAGGAGAACATCCGCAAGAAAGCCATTATCGCACAGCGGAACCTTGCCGGTCAGGGGTACGGGATATCGCCGACTTCGAAGCGCATGGGTCGATTCGGAACTCGACGATTGTATACCGTATACAGATGACGGTCTTTACTTAACAGGAAATCTTTCCGGAAGTCAAGCCAAAAGGGGGGCGGTTTGACATGGGAGGTTTTCCCTTGTATTATGGGGCACTTATTCGCTCCCCCGCGAGGGGGACCGGAACCGTCCGGAAGGAGCCCCGATGGACCTTTTCCGCGAACCCGTTCTCCTCTTCGACGGGGCATGCGGGACGAACCTGCAGCGCCTCGACCTGCCTCCCTCGGCGTGGGAGAAGTACGAGGGGTGCAACGAGTTCCTGAACCTCTCGGCCCCGGAGGCGATCGGAGAACTGCACGCATCGTTCCTTACGGCCGGCGCGATGGTGCTGGAAACGAACACCTTCGGCGCCAACGCGGTCGTCCTCGCCGAATACGGGCTGGAGAATCAGGTGGAGGCGATCAACCGCGCCGCGGTGGACATCGCACGGGCCGCCATCCGCCGGCACGGGGGCCGCGGGCTCGTCGCGGGGTCGATCGGCCCGACGACGAAGCTGCCGTCGCTGGGACACATTTCCTCCGGGGAGATGGCCCGGGCGCTCTCCCGGCAGGTCCGGGCGCTCGTCGAGGCGGGCGTGGACCTGATCGTGTTCGAGACGTGCCAGGATCTTTTACAGGTCAAGATCGCGCTGGTTTCCTGCTTCGAGGAGCTGGGGCGGCTTCGCCGGGAGATCCCGGTCATGGTGTCCCTGACGGTCGAAAGCACGGGCACCATGCTGGTCGGCACGGACGTCGCCGCGGCGGCGGCGGCCATCGAGCCTTTCCCCGTCTTCTCCCTGGGGCTCAACTGCGCCACCGGGCCCGAAGGGATGAGGTCCCACATCCGGTACCTGAGCCGCCACTGGCCGGGGCGGATCTCCTGCATCCCCAACGCGGGCATCCCGCAGGTGGTCGCGGGTCAGACGGTCTATCCCCTCTCGCCGGAGTCGTTCGCCGCGGAGCTCGCCGCGTTCGTGGCCGAGGAGGGGGTAAGCATCGTGGGCGGCTGCTGCGGGTCGACCCCGGAACATATCCGCCGCCTGGCGGAGGCTCTGGCCTCCGGGGCCCCCGCGCCCCGCGCCCCGCAGTGGAAGCCGGCCCTGTCGAGCCTCTACCAGGCCGTGGAGATCCGCCAGGAGATCCCGCCGCTTCTCATCGGGGAGCGGGCGAACGCCAACGGGTCGCGGCAATTCCGCGACCGCCTCCTCGCGGACGACTTCGAAGGGGCGCTGTCGGTCGCCCAGCAGCAGGAAGAGGACGGGGCCCACGCCATGGACCTGTGCACGGCGTACGCCGGCCGGGACGAAAAAGCCGACCTTTCGGCCCTGACCCGCCTGTTCGCCCAGTCCGTCCGCGTTCCCACCGTGATCGACTCGACCTCGCCCGAGTGCATCGAGGAGGCCCTCCGGATCCACCCCGGAAGGTGCCTCGTCAACTCCATCAACCTGGAGGACGGCGGAAAGAACCTGGACCGGACCTGCCGGGCGGCGAAGAAATACGGCGCCGCCGTGGTGGCGCTGACGATCGACGAAACGGGGATGGCGATGACGGCCGGGGAGAAGATCGCCACGGCCAGGAAGATCTACGATCTGGCGATCGGCAAGTACGGCCTGCGCCCGCACGACCTGCTCTTCGACATGCTGACCTTCACGATCGGCTCGGGGGATCCGACGCTTCGCGGCGCGGCCGCGGAGACGCTCGAGGCCGTCCGCCGCGCAAAGGAGGAACTGCCGGGCGCCTTCACCCTGCTGGGGGTGAGCAACGTTTCCTTCGGTCTGTCCCCGCCCTCCCGGCGGATCCTCAACTCGGTCTTCCTCCACGAGGCGGTCGAGGCGGGCCTTACCGCCGCCATCATCGACGCCGCCAAGATCCTCCCGCTGGCCAAGATCCCGGAGGAGGACCGGCGGGTCTGCCTCGACCTGATCTACGACCGGCCGCAGGAGGGCGCGAAGACGCCGCTGGAAGCGTATATCGATCATTTCGCCGAAACGGCCGCGGAGGAGGACCGCCCCGCCGGGGACGCCGGACCCGCCGTCCTTCCGGAGGAAGCGCTCACCGACAAGGTCGTCGCCGGCGACCGGGAGGGGATCGAGGACCTCCTGTCGATCCTCCTTTCCCGGCGGCCGGCGGGAGCGGTGATCAACCAGATCCTCGTGCCCGCCATGCGGCACGTGGGGGAGCTGTTCGGCCGGGGGGAGATGCTCCTGCCGTTCGTCCTCAAGTCCGCGGAGGTCATGAAGCAGAGCGTGGCCTATCTTCAGCCTTTCCTCGCGAAGGCCGACCGGGAGACCGGCCGGAAGATCCTTCTGGCGACCGTCGCGGGCGACGTGCACGACATCGGGAAGAACCTGGTCGACATCATTTTGTCCAACAACGGGTACCGCGTCTACAACCTCGGCATCAAGGTCCCCGCGGAGACGATCATCGAGAAGGCCCGCGAGC
>DASUAN010000068.1:0-6625 GCA_035763765.1 Candidatus Deferrimicrobiaceae bacterium | reverse complement strand
CGAGGAGATCCGGGCGCACTGGCCGCGGGGGATCGCGGCCGGCCTCATCCTGTTCCTGTCGTTCATCACCTACCGGATCGGCCTGCAGATGGCGAAGGTGTCGTACGCCACCTCGGTCCGCCAGGTCAGCGCCCTCGCGGGCGTGGTGGGGGGAATCCTTCTTTTCCGGGAACGGTTCGGCCGCATCCGCCTGCTCGGCGCGGCGCTCATCGTCCTGGGGGTTGCGTGCATCCGCCTCGGGTAGGGATTCCGGGCGGCCCCCTCACCCCTCGGGGAAGTACCCGTTCGTCCTCAGCATCCGCCGCGCGGATTTGGGGATGCGGCATTGGCGATAGTAGATCGTATGGAGTCTGGACAGGATCCCGCCGAGGACCGCCGTGACCATCTTTTTCATGTCGTGCCTCCCGGATCGCACGGTTGGGGTTTTGCGGATGTCCCTCTGGATTGGTTGCCGGCTTCCGGGAACGACCATCGTACGGGCTATATTTTGTACATACCGATTTCCGGCGTGCGCGTCAACAGGTTTGCAGGGGCCGTTTTTCCCCTACCTCATGAACGGGAGGACCCAGACCAGCACCATGAAGAGGTAGCAGAACCCCAGGGAGGCAAGGACGAACGGCACCGTGTACGAGAAGAATCGCCGGAGGGAGAACTTCTCCCCGTCCTCCTTCTCCCCGATCGTCAGGGCCACGTAGAGCGCCGGAGCGCCGGCGATCGTGAGGTTGCTTCCCAGGGTCCCCGCCCAGACGATCGCCCAGTAGTAGGGCCACACCTGGATCCCCTGGGTCTGCCCCAGGTCCCGGACCACGTAGAGAAGCGTCAGGATGTAGGCGTCGTGCTCCACGAACCCGACGATCGGCGCCGTGGCCCAGTAGATGACCGAGGTCCCGACGAGGAGTCCCTTCTGGAGAAAGGGGATGAACCAGTTCCCCACGAGCGTGAGGACGCCGGTGTGCTCGAGACCCCCCACGAGGGCGAACAGGGCCGCATAGAAGGTGATGGCATTCCATTCGATCTCCGACAGGATGAACTCGACGTCCGGCGCGTCCATGCGCAACGGCCCCCTCAGGATCTCGATCACGAACACCAGCAGGAGACTCCCCACGAACGCGATGAACCCGAGCTTGACCCCCAGGTACTGCCGGAAGGCCATGCCGAGGACGGTCAAGGCGAAGACGGCGCAGACAAGGAACGCATACCTCTTGTCCTTGATGCGGGATTCCTTGGGCCCGACGTCTTCCTGCGCTGCGCCCCCGGCGGGAACACAGCGGGACAGCTCGGACCTCCGGAACCCCAGATAGAAGAGGAAGCAGACGATCAGGTAGGTCGCGGTAAGGATCAGAAACGACGAGGGACGGCCGGAATGCCAGATGAACCCGAGGAACTCGATGCCGGTCACGCTGTGGAGCATCTGGGGAGGAAGGTCCCCGAGGAGAAGCGCCGTACCCATGAAGTTCGCGCAGAGGCCTAAGAAAAGGATCGGTCCGGTCGCCTTGAAACCGTAGATCTTGCGGATGCTGACGATCACGGGGGCCAGCATCAGCACGACCACCACGTTGTCGATGAACATCGAGACGAACCCCGCGAGCAGTCCGGCGAGGGTGACGAACAGGGGGATGTTCCCCCCGGACAATCGAAGGGAGAGGTCCCCGAGGTACTCGGGGATCCCCGTCTTGCCGAAGTACCCGGCGAGGAACCAGACGCTGACCAGGATGATCAGCACGTTCCAGTCGACGAACCCGAAGGCCTCGACCTCGGTCATGGAGCCCGCCACGACCATGGCGACGACGCCCAGGAGGGAGAACCCCACCGTGTTGATCTTGCGGGTGATGATGAGGGCGATCGTGACGACGAAGATCAGTGCGGTCGTCTTCTGGATCGGTTCCATCGTCTTCCCCTTCGAAAGGCGTTATGAAGCGAGACGGACAGAAATCCGATCGGGTGGAGCCACACCGACAGGGTATTACACCTTACGTGCCTCGCACGTGCAGTTCGCTCCGGATCTTGGTCGTCCCCGCCGCGCGCCGTGCGATCTCCAGCACCCGTTCCTGCTGCTTCAGGTCGCGCGCAACCCCTCGCAGGATGATCACCGTCCCGTCATGGACGACTTCCAGCGTAGGGATAAAGACGTGGAAATCGGTCCGGATGTCCGACTTGACCCTCGCCGCCAGCGTCAGCTGGCGCAGCCTCTCCCGGGCCTCCGGCGTGGCCCGTTTGTCTCTCGCGGGGATTTCGCCGATGATCAGATCGACCACTTCCTTGAAGCTCAGGTGGCTCGTGTTGAAGGTCATGTCGTAGTCGTCGGGATGGGACCAGTCCCTGTGATACATCCTTTTCAGGAAGATGGCCCTCTCGTGATCGCTGTGCATCAACAACTTCTCGGCCACCTCCCGGTTCACCCCTTCGCGTTCGCCGACGAGCCGGATCCTGTCCTCCAGCGGGGCGATGATCCGGACCCGCAGGGCATAGGGAATGTCTTTCAGGAGCCAGTTGCCGCCCCGGCCCAGGATGACCACGCTGTTTTTCCAGGCGCGCTCGTAAATGCAGTGTTCCACCAGCGCCGTAAAGCCGGCAAAAGAACGATCGAAGCGTTCCCAAATGGAAGGAGCGTGCTCATCCATCTCCTGGGCCCATTTCAGCCACTGCTGCCCGTGCAGTTCGATGTCCTTGTAGAGCAGCTTCTTTGTGACATACTCATAGCCCAGCTTTTGGGCGACGGCCTTGCCGATCTCTTCCCCGCCGCTGCCGCATTCCCTCGATATCGTCACGATCGCCATGGCTACTCCTTCTCCGCCGTCTGGATCTGCTCTCCCGCTTCCGCCTTGCTCCTCGCTTTGGCGATCTTCCTTCGCAACAGGAGTTTCCCCAACACGACGACTCCAACGGCACACACCGCCTGCATCGCATAGTCCATCCAGTGCGCGGGATGGAAGGTCTTGTGGATCCAGGGGTCCGTGATCATCATCTCGCCGCCCACCTTGCCCAGGATGGCGGCCCCGATGACGATGATGATCGGGTACTTGTCCATCAGCATGGACAGGAGGGTGCTCGTTCCCACGACCAGGGGGATGCTGGTGCCCAGGCCGAAGAGGAGCAGAAACATGTTCCCCTTCGAGGCGCCGGCGATCGCCAGCACGTTGTCGATGCTCATGACGAGGTCGGCGATGAGGATGACCTTGATCGCCTGCCACAGGCCGGCCGCCGCCTCGACTTGCTCCTCCTCGTGGCCCGTCGTAAAGAGTTTCACCGCGATCCAGAGGATCAACGCCCCCCCGGCTAATTTCAGGAAGGAGATCAGGAGCAGCTGGGCCGCGAAGAAGGTGAGGATTACCCTCAGCACGACCGCAAGCCCCGATCCGAGGATGATCCCCCACATTCTCTGCTTTTTGGGAAGATTCCTGACGGCCAGCGCGATGACGACCGCGTTGTCCCCCGACAGGATCAGGTTGATCACGATGATGCTCATCAGCGCGGAGAAGAACGCCGCGTCCCATGCGATGTAGCCGAACCAGCCCAGATCGATCATCCTTGCCCTCCGCGGTCCTTGGCGTTTCGTCTATCGGAAAACCGGTCCCTGCGAACGTGCACGGGTGCGGGGGATCCACTCAGATCCGGGGCCGGACACCGGTTCGGCCCCATGGATGAGCCGGATCGCTCCTCCCGCGCCTGGCCGATCACGGTTTCCTTTTCATCTCTGCCCAGCAGTGGGAGATCGCCTCTTTCAGGGATGCTCTCGCCCCGGATGGCGCCATGGGAGCGTATCCCAGGAGCTGCCGCGCCGCTGCGTCGGAAAGCTCCCAGGGGTCGGCCAGAAAGGCGCTCCCCGTCCACTCTTGCCGCGGAACGCACCGGATCTCGGAGCGGGAACCGGTCGCGTCCCGGACCATCCGCGCCACCTCTTCCCACGTGACGTAGAGGGTGGAGAAGTTGAACGTCTTCCCGTACGCCGCTGGATTGAGGAGGCACCGCTCCATCCCCTGCGCAAGGTCGGCCATGTGGAGGAAGCTGCCGCCGGAATCGGCGGGAACCACCAGGGGGTCTCCCGCCGCCGCGATCCTGAGCATCTCCCGAAGGTGCTTGCCGCCGATCTCCTCCCCGTACGCCCACCAGAACCGGACGATGGTGGCCGGCGGCCCTTTCGTCTTCCCGTACATGAGGCAGAGCTTCTCGGCGGCGGCCTTGGCGATCCCGTAGAGGGGCTTCCTCGCCTCCTCCACCACCAGGGGGTGCTTCTCGTCGAGGGGGGAGTACTGGGGCTTTCCGTACGCCACGGCCGTGCTCGTGTAGACCAGGTGCCGGACCTTCCGCAAGGCCATCTCCTCCTGGAGGTAGATGTGCCCCTTCAGGTCCTGGTCGAGCACCTCGAGGGGATCCTCGGAGAAGGACCAGGCCAGGTGGAAGACGGCGTCCACACCCTCGACGGCGGACTTCAAGGCATCCCTGTCCTCGACGCCCGCCTGGATCAGGGCGAGCCGCCTGTCCGTAATCGACCGGAGGGGCTCCACGTTCTTGTCGATCACCCTTACCTCATGACCCTGCGAAAGGAGCGAGGCGGTCAGGTATCTCCCGCACGAACCCGCCCCGCCGGTGATCAGAATCTTATTTTTCGGATTCATGACGAGAGCACCCGAGAAGAAAAAAGACGGCTGGGACCGCGGAAGGGAATGGCCGACCCGGGCCGCTTCTCCCCGATGGCATTTCCCTGGTGGGTGGCCACGGTTGTATCCTCATCAATATCAAAAGCTTCGCCATCCACCTGCAGGCCTGCATGTTTCCCATCCACGCAAGGTCCGGAATCTGGAAAAAACGGGAGGATCCCTCCGGAAAGGGGATCCACCCCCTGCTCCCGACTCGATCATCCCGGCCCGACGCTGACGCGGGCCTTCCTCTTCTCCCGGAAGAGCTTGTATGCCGGGAACGCGAACAGCAAGAGGGCGAACGACATGCAGACGCCCGCGATGGGACGCGTGAAGAATATGGCAAAGGATCCATCGCTCATGATGAGGCTCTGCCGGAGGAACACCTCCGTCATATCGCCGAGCACCAGGGCCACAGCCATGGGAGCAAGGGCGTATTTCAACTTCTTCATGGTGTACCCGATCAGACCGAAGGCAAGGGTGCAAATGACGTCGAACATGAGGTTTCGCATCACGTAGCTTCCGACGAAGCAGGCGACCACGATGATCGGGGTGAGGAGCCCCCAGGGGATCCTCATGATGGCTGCCAGCGCGGGAGTGAAGAGGAGACAGATGAGCAGGCAGACCATGCCGGCCAGGAAGAGGCTGGCGATCAGACCCCAGACGAAGGCAGGCTGCTCGAGAAAGAGCCGGGGACCGGGCCACAGGCCCCACATGTAGAGACCCGCCAGGAGAACGGCGGCGGTGGGGGAACCGGGAATCCCCAGGGTGATCATGGGGAGCAGGGCGCCGGCTCCCGCCGCGTTGGCGGCCGCCTGGGGAGCGATGATCCCTTCGACGGCCCCCTTCCCGTACTTTTCGGGGTTTCTGGAGTACTGCTTGGCGAGACCGTAGCCGAGGAAGGACGCGGGGGTCGCCCCTGTCCCGGGAAGAACCCCGACGAAGAAGCCCATGATGGAGGCCATGACCGTTTGGGGGAAGAACTTCCAGATCTCGTGCATCCCTTCCTTGATATCCGCCCAGCCTACTTTGGCCACGATCACTTCCCTGACCTCCGCGGAGAAGCGGTCCTCACCGTCGATCAGGATCTCCCCCAGACCGAAGAGGCCGATGGTCACCGGCACGAAGTCGAAACCGCTCATCCATTGGATGGTCCCGAAGGTCAGCCGGGGCCTGCCCGTGACGATGTCCAGCCCGACCGCCGTCAGGAGCAGCCCGAAGGCGGTGCTCACCAGGGTCTTCGAGGCCTTGCCCGTCCCCAGGCCCACGAACGTGCTGAAGGCCAGCATCATGATCGCGAACATCTCCGGGGGTCCGAAACGAAGGGCGAGGAGGGCCAGGGGCAGGGCGGCCGCCACGAAAAAGATGGCCGCGATGATGATCCCGACGAAGGAAGACAGGAAGGCCGCCGACAGCGCCAGGCCAGACCTTCCCTGTTTCGACATCGGGTAGCCGTCGAAGATGAGCGCCACCGACCACGGTTCCCCCGGGATGGCAAACAGGACGGAGGTGATCACCCCGCCGAAGAGGGCCCCCCAGTAGATGGCGCCCAGGAAGATGATGGCAACCTCGGGGGCAACGAACACGGTGACGGGCAGCAGCAGGGCCACCCCCGCGGTGCCGCCCAAACCCGGCAAAACGCCGACCGCGAGGCCCAGGATCAGCCCCAGGGTCATCATCAGCAACGACAGGGGTTGCGTTGCCACCCCGAATCCACTCCAGAGGTGAGCCAATGCTTCCATTCGAGTATGCCTCCCGCGAGGATGTCGTTCTTAAGGACCAGGAACCGGGTGCTCTTCGTTACGACATTGTCCCTAGAAGAAAAACCAGCCTCTCCAGTAAAGAGGGCTTTTGGGCAAGGAAAGGTGCAACCCCTTCTCCATGCCGATGAAAATCGCGAGGGTAAGAATCACGGTAAAGATGACGACGGTGGTCCATTTGTGCTTTCCCAGCCAGCGGCTGAAGAGAGCGGCGTAGAGGATGGTGGC
>DASUAN010000067.1:0-7952 GCA_035763765.1 Candidatus Deferrimicrobiaceae bacterium | reverse complement strand
CGGGTTCCTCGCCCTCAAGACGATGGGCGGGGAGGGGAAGATCGCCTTCTTCGCCGGCATCGACAACTGCAAGTTCCGCCGGCCGGTGGTCCCGGGCGATACGCTCCGGCTCGAGTGCACCATCCTCGCCCAGAAGGGGCCGCTCTGGAAGATGCATTGCGAGGCCACGGTGGGCGGCGTTCTTGCCGCGAAAGCCGACCTGACGGCGTCTTTGGCGGAACGGCTGAGCGGGGAAAACCGGGAAGGAGCGGGGCAATGATTCATCCGACAGCCATCATCGATCCCGGCGCCGTCCTCGGGGAAGGCGTGGAGATCGGGGCGTACGCGGTGGTCGGTCCCCAGGTGACGCTGGGCGACGGCTGCCGGATCGGGTCGCACGCGATCGTCGAATCCCACGCCCGGATCGGGAAGGGGACGCGCATTTTCTCCTTCGCCTCGGTCGGTGCCCCGCCCCAGGATCTGAAGTACCGCGGAGAGGAGACCTGGGTGGAGATCGGCGAGGGGTCCACGATCCGGGAGTACGTCACGGTGAACCGGGGGACCGTCGCCGGAGGGGGGATGACCCGCGTCGGGAGCGGAGTCCTCCTCATGGCCTACTGCCACGTGGCCCACGATTGCCACGTCGGGGACCGGGTGATCATGGCCAACGCGGCGACCCTTGGCGGCCACGTCGAGGTCGGTTCGGGCGCGATCATCGGCGGTCTCGTGGGGGTCCACCAATTCGTCCGGATCGGCTCCTTTGCGATCGTCGGGGCGCTGTCCGGCATTCCGCTCGACATCCCGCCTTACGTGACGGCGGTCGTGGCCCGCGGGCAAAAAGGGCGAGGGCTGTACGGACTGAACCTCATCGGGCTGAAGCGGAACCGTTTTTCGGAAGAGACGATCACAGAGCTCAAGAAAGCCTACCGGATCCTTTTCCGCATGGGGCTTCCGCTGCGGGAAGCCCTCTCCCGGGTGGAGTCGGAAACGGCGCCCCTCCCCGAAGTCCGGCATCTTCTCGAGTTCGTCCGGACCAGCAAGCGGGGGGTGCAGAGGTAGGGCATGCCTCGGGTGGGAGTGATCGGCGTCGGATATCTCGGGAGGCTGCACGTCCAGAAACTGGCCTCCTTCGATGACGTCGCTCTTGTCGGGGTCTTCGACGCGGACGCGGAACGGGGGAAGGCGGTCGCCGACGAGTTCGGGACCTCGTTTTGGCCGACCTCCCAGGGCCTGCTCCGGGAAATCGAGGCGGTCTCGATCGCCGTGCCTACGACCGCCCATTACCGGGTGGCAATGGAAGCGATGCGAGCAGGCGTCCACGTCCTCCTGGAGAAGCCGATCGCGGCGACCGTCCGGGAAGGCCGCGCGCTCGTGCGGGAGGCGGCCGCGCGCCGCCTCGTCTTCCAGATCGGCCACCTGGAGCGGTTCAACGCCGCGGTTCTCTCCGCCGCATCTTTGTTGAAGGAACCCCGGTTCATCGAATGCCACCGGCTCGGGCCGTTCGGGGTGCGAGGAACGGATGTGGACGTGGTTCTCGACCTGATGATCCACGATCTCGATCTCATCTTGTCCTTCGTCCGGTCGCCGGTTTCCCGAATCCACGCCGTCGGAGTTCCGGTGATCTCTCCGAACGTCGACATCGCGAATGCACGGCTCACGTTCGCCAACGGAAGCGTGGCCAACGTGACAGCGAGCCGGGTGTCCGCCCGAAAACAGCGGAAGATCCGGATCTTCCAGGAAGACACCTACGTGTCGATGGATTTCGTCGAGCAGAACATCCAGATCTTCCGCAGAATCGTTCCGGAGCGTCCGGACGCTTCCCCGGAAATCTCGGGCGAATTGCTGGAAACGGAAAAGGGAGACGCCCTCCGATACGAGATCCGCTCCTTCATCGATTGTGTGAGAACCGGAGCGCCCCCGCGCGTTTCCGGGAGGGATGGACTCGCGGCGCTCGAACTGGCCTTCCGAATCCTCCGGAAGATGAAGCGACGTTGACGTTTCCGGCGAAGACCCTGTTCATCCTCTGCGGGGAACCCTCCGGGGAAACGTATGCAGTTCGTGTGGCGAGGGAATTCCGGCGACGCTTCCCGAATGCGCCGATGGTGGGGATCGGAAGCGACCGACTGGCCAGCGAGGGGGTCCGCCTTCTCCGGGATTACGGGGAGATCTCCGTGGTCGGGCTGACCGAGGTGATCCGCCACCTCCCCGCGATCGCTCGGGCGATGCGCGATGCCGTCCGCAGGACGGCGGAACCCGATGTCGGGGCGCTTCTTCTCGTCGATTTTCCCGAATTCAATTTCCGGGTGGGGAAAAAGGCGCATGCCCGGGGGATTCCCGTGATCTATTACATTCCTCCGCAGCTCTGGGCGTGGAGGGCAGGCCGGGCGAAGGAGCTTGCCCGGTTCACCCGCGGCGTGGTCGTTCCCTTTCCTTTCGAGGAACCGTTGCTAAAGGAAAAGGGGGTGAACGTGCGGTTCGCCGGCCATCCCCTTCTCGACGAAGTCGGGCCGTACCTCGACGTCCCCGCGGAGCCGGGCCGATTCGGGATCCCGGGGGGGAAGCGGGTAGTAGGACTTCTCCCGGGGAGCCGGTCGGGAGAGATTCGCAGGCACTTTCCCCCGATGGTCGAGGCGGCGCGGAGGATCGCCGAGCGCTTCCCGGACGTTCACTTCGCCGTTCCGCTCGCCGAGCCCGGTTTCCGGGAGGGAATCGTGGCCGGGTTGACGGGGAGCCGTCTCCCTCTGACAATAGTGGGAAACGAGCGGTTTCTCCTGTTCCGGGGGATGACGGCCGCTCTTTCCGTTTCCGGTACGGCGACGCTCGAGCTGGCGTTGTTCGGCGTTCCGTCGGTGATCGTCTACCGGACGTCCTCGGTGACCTACTGGATCGGCAAGAGGATGGCCCGGGTTACGACCATCGGGTTGCCCAACATCGTGGCGGGAAGGAAGTTCCTGCCGGAGCTGATCCAGGACGAGTGCCGCCCCGAGACGATGGCCCGGGAGCTCGGGAAGCTGCTGGACGACGACGACCGGCGGGAAGAACTGGCGAAAGCGTGCCGGGGCCTGAAGGGATTCCTATCGGGAACGGGTCCGTCGGAGGCGGTGGTCGAGATGCTTGCGCGGGAGGCGGGTCGAGCATGGGGGTAACGGTCTACCAGCGCATGCTTGCGTACGTTCGTCCGTACACGTTGCGGCTTCTTTGCGCGATGCTGTTCATGATCATCGTCTCCTCCTTCCGGGGCGCGATCGCCTTTCTCGTGAAACCCGCGCTGGACGACATCTTCATCAACAAGGACGCCACCCGCCTTGCCATCATCCCTTTGCTCGTCCTGGGCGTCTACCTGCTTAAGGCAGTCTTCGAATTCGCGCAAAGCTACATGATGAGAGGCGTCGGCCAGCAGGTCATCCGGGACATCCGGGACCACCTCTATCGCCACATGCAGTCCCTTTCCCTTTCCTTTTACATGAGACATCCGACGGGCGTGCTGATGTCGCGCGTCACGAACGACGTCGGACTCATGCAGGGGGCCGTCACGGAAGCGGTCACGGGCCTCATCAAGGACGTGTTCACCGCGCTCTTCCTGGTGGGGGTCGTGTTTTATCGGGATTGGCAGCTGGCGCTGATCGCCCTCGTGGCATTCCCGCTCGCTTTCTGGCCCATCGCCCGATTCGGCCGGAAACTCCGGAAAACGAGCATCCGGACCCAGGAGGTCACCGGCAGCCTGACCTCCCACCTGCAGGAGACGATCAGCGGCGCGAAACTCGTGAAGTCCTTCGGCGCAGAGGAATACGAGGTGGACCGGTTCACGACCCGCAACGCCGACCTGTTCCGCCTGAGCATGAAGGTGGCGAAGGTCCAGGCGATGACCTCCCCCCTTTCCGAGATGTTCGCCGGGATCGGAGCCGCGGCCGTCATCTTCTACGGCGGCTACAGCGTCGTGAACGGCCACAGCACGCCGGGGAACTTCTTTTCCTTCATGACCGCCCTGTTCATGCTTTACGAACCCGTCAAGAGCCTTTCCCGGATCAACAACGTGATCCAGCAGGGGATCGCCGCCGCCATCCGGGTGTTCGAGGTCCTCGATACCCTGCCCGATGTCGAGGAGAAACCGGACGCTCCCGACCTTCCGGCAATCGCGAAAGAGATCGAATTCGACCATGTCGATTTCCGGTATGCCGGGGAAGGGGAATACATCCTGAAGGACATCGCGATCCGGGTGCCGCTTGGCGCGATGGTGGCCGTGGTGGGATCGAGCGGCGCCGGCAAGACCACGCTCGTCGATTTGCTTCCCCGGTTCTACGATCCGCAGCACGGGGCGATCCGGATCGACGGGAGGGATATCCGGGACGTGTCGCTTGCTTCGCTGCGTTCCCAGATCGGAATCGTCAGCCAGCACACGATCCTGTTCAACGACACGGTGAGGAACAACATCGCCTACGGGACGCCGAAGGCTCCGATGGAGAAGGTCGAGGAGGCGGCGCGCAGGGCGAACGCCCATGGGTTTATCGCGCGCTTGCCGGAAGGGTACGACACGGTCGTCGGGGAGCAGGGGCTCAAGCTGTCGGGGGGCGAAAGGCAGCGCGTCGCGATCGCGAGGGGGCTCCTCAAGGATGCGCCCATCCTGATCTTGGACGAGGCCACCTCCGCCCTCGATTCCGAATCGGAGAGCGTGGTCCAGGAGGCGCTGGAGCACCTCATGCGCGGGAGGACGACCTTTGTGATCGCCCACCGTCTTTCCACTGTCCGGAACGCCGACACGATCCTCGTGATCGAGGAGGGCCGCATCGTCGAGAGCGGGCGGCACGAGGAACTGCTCCGGCAGGAGAGCCGATACCGATCGTTCTACCTGAAGCAGTTCGAGGAGAGAAGGTCCGTTGCGGAAGCCCGGTTCGGCGAAGGATGACGGAAAAGGAAAGCGGTTCCACCCGGGCAGCCGGGCGCATCTCCTGTACAACCTGGCCCTCAAGGGCGCCCTGGTCCTTGCCTCCCCCGCCTGGATCCCCTGGGTGGCTTTTTCCAAAAAGCGTCGAAAAAATTTCCCGGACCGCCTCGGGTTTCGCGTCGGCCACCTTCCCCCCCGGGCGGGGAAGCGCCGCATCTGGATCCACGCGGTCTCGGTAGGGGAAACCCTTGCGGCGGTCCCTCTCGTCCGAATGCTCCGGGAAAAGCTTCCCTCCGCGCAGCTCTTCTTCTCCACGGTGACGTTGACGGGCCAGGAGGTAGCCGGGAAGGCGCTCGGCGGTTTGGTCGAGGCGACCTTCTTCTTCCCGTTCGATCTGCCCGGGGTGTCCGGGAAAGTTCTCGACAGGGTGGTTCCAGACGTCGTGGCGATCCTGGAAACGGAGATCTGGCCGAATTTCCTTGGGGAGTGCGCCAGACGGAAAATCCCCGTGATCATCCTCAATGGGAGGATTTCGGAACGCTCGTTCCGCGGGTACGGGCGGGTGCGCTCCTTTTTCGCGGCCGTCCTTTCGTGCGTCACCGCCCTCGCCATGCAGACGGAGGAGGACGCCCGGCGGATCGTAGCCTTGGGCGCCGATCCGGAGAAGGTGTCGATCACCGGGAACATGAAGTTCGACGTCTCCCCGCCCCCGGAAACCGTGACCAGGTTCCTTTCCTGGCTGCGGGACGAGAAGGAAAAAGGCGCAAAGTGGTTCGTCGCCGGGTCGACCCACGACGGGGAGGAGGAGGCGGTGCTCTTCGCGCTCGGCAAGGCGAGGTCAATCGACCGTTCGGTTCGTCTCCTGCTTGCCCCGCGGCATCCCGAGAGGTTCCGAGCCGTCGAGGAGCTGTGCGGGCGGAGGGGTTGGAGCGTCGCGAGAAAATCGCGGATGGAAAGCGGGGAGGAAGGGGAGTCTGCCCCCGTGGTCCTGCTGGACACCGTCGGGGAATTGCTGGCCGCATATTCTGCGGCGGACATCGCCTTCGTCGGGGGAAGCCTCGTGCCGAAGGGGGGACACAACATCCTCGAGCCCGCCCTGTTCGGAGTCCCGACCGTGACGGGGAACCACATGGACAACTTCCGGGAGATCGCCGAGCAGTTTACCCGCGCAGGGGCGGTGATCCTGGTCCGGGATGCTGCGGATCTTTCCCGGACATTGTCGGAGTGGGCGGCCGACCCATCGCCTTTCCTGGAGATGGGGAAGCAGGCGAAGCGGATCCTGGAGGGGTTGCGGGGGGCAACGGAAAAGAACGCCGCCCTGATCGCCCGGGAGATTTCCTCGCCCCGGGGGAACGCGCCGTGATCGGGACCGTGGCCCGGCTCAGAAGGTCTCTTTACGGCGCGGGAGTCCTCCGATCTTCCTCCCTTCCCCGGCCCGTGGTGAGTGTGGGGAATCTGACCATGGGAGGCTCGGGAAAGACGCCCCATGTGCAGCATCTAGCCGATTGGCTCTGCTGCCAGGGGTTTCGGGTCGCGGTGCTGAGTCGCGGCTACGGACGCAAAACAAGCGGCGTCGTCTGGGCGTCCCGGGGACAAGGAGCCGGACCGGAAGGGGGCATCTCTTTCCGGGCGGACCGGGTTGGAGACGAGCCGGCGTTGCTCGCGTCGACCCTTCCCGGGGTTGCCGTGCTCGTGGGGGAATCCCGGTTTGCCGCGGGGCAGCAAGCCTTGCGGGCGCAGGAGATCGATGTCTTCCTCCTCGACGACGGGTTCCAGCACCTTTCTTTGCGGCGGGACGCGGACCTCCTTCTGGTCGACGCGATCCGGGGATTGGGGAACCGTCGTCCTCTTCCGTTCGGGCCGCTCCGGGAGCCTCCCGACCACGCGCGCTTTGCAGACGCCCTGGTCGTCACCCGGTGCCCATCCCTCGAACAGGGAAAAGCCGCCGCCGCTTCCGTCCCATTTCCCCCCGGCAGGCCCGTGGCGTTCACGCGCCTCGTCCCCCTCGCGATCGTCGATCGGGAAGGCACGCAAACGCCGCTTCCTTCCTCTGGTGAGCGGAACGTTGCGGCCTTTTCCGGGATCGCGCAAAACGAGCAGTTCGGGGAGTTCCTGCGGGCCTCCGGTTTCGAGGTGCGTTCCTTCCTCGGATTCCGGGACCACCACCGATACGGCCCGGCCGATCTGGAAAGGATCCGGATCTCTTCCGCCGGTTTGCCCGTGGTCACCACGGAAAAAGACATGGTCCGGCTTCCCGCGGATGTGCCGTTCCCAGTAGCCGCCCTCCGCGTGGGGGTCGAATTTCTTTCCGGATGGGATGAGCTCTCCGGCCTCTTACTCGATCGGATCGGCCGGCGGGGGATACAGTGAAGGAGAAGGCATACCGGGCGGCCCTTCGGCTGATGATGGCGGTTCCCTTGCCGATTCGTGCATTTTTATTCGAAACGATAATGCTTTTGGTCTGGGCACTTGATGCAAGGCACAGGAAAATAGGAAGGATCAACCTGCAGATCGCTTTTCCCGGCATGGAGGACCGGGAAGCCGCACGGATCATCCGCCTCTGCTACAAGCGGATGGGAACCTCGGCCGCGGAGTTCGTCCACATCCCGAAAATAAACCGTGCATATGTCGAAAAACATTTCCGATTCGAAGGGCTCGAACACATCGAACGAAGCAGGCGGGAACGCGGCCTGGGAGTGCTCGCGATGACCGGCCACTTCGGAAACTGGGAACTCTCCTCCCACGCGTACGGTGCGGTCGTCGCTCTCTGTGCGTTCATCGTCCGGCCGCTTTCGAACCCGATCTGGGATCGGATCGTCACGGAACGGAGGGAGATGATCGGGAACCGGGTGATCCGGAAGTTCGATTCCGCGAAGGAGGTCATGCGGGAGGTCCGGAAGGGAACGATGGTCGGCATCCTGATCGACCAGAATGTGGACCGGCACAAGGGGGTGCTCGTCGATTTCTTCACGAAGAAGGCGTATACGACCGACGGGATCGCGCGGATGGCCCTCGCGCTGCGCACGAACATCCACTCCACCTTCCTCTTCCGGGATCCGAAGAGGAAGTTCCGTCACACACTCCGGTTCGG
>DASUAN010000066.1:0-2916 GCA_035763765.1 Candidatus Deferrimicrobiaceae bacterium | reverse complement strand
GCCCGTCCATGTAGGAGGCGCCGGCCCCGACGCTCCCGCCGAGCAGCGCCCGCCGGTAGAATTTCCGGTCCCGGACCGTGACAGTCGCGGAAAGGTCGGCCCCGTTACCGAAGGAGCGCGAATGTTCCCCGTCGGCGATGGTGAGCGTCCCCTCCCGGATATTCGCCAGACGCCGGAACAGGAGAGTCCGCGATGTGCGGTCCACAATTCCGTCCGTCGAAGATGCGGCCTCCATCGCGCGGATCCGCGCCGTTCCGTCCATGTGCCTACCTCGCAGGGGTTCTCTTGGAAGGATGTGCGAAGAAGGGCACCCGTTTCAGCCAAAGGCGCAGGGCCTGCCAGTAGATTCCCGCGACGACCTTCCCGGACATGAACGAGTGGGAAGCAAGCGCGGCGGCCAGCGTCCGGGAGGTGAGCGGCTTTTTGCGAAGAGAAAGGCCGGCGTCGAAGATCCGTTCCCCCTTTTCTAACGCGATCATGAACACGCTCAGGGCTTCGCCCGGTTCCCGGAACCGCCAGTCGTAGTCGATCCCCATGTCGAGGAACGGGGAGACGTGAAACGCCTTCCGGAACCGGTACCTCCTCCAGGAGGGGTGAGCCGCCTCGTTCCCCCGGTCCCCGAAGACGTAGGCGTGACGCTCTCCCCAAGGGGTGTTCGTGATCTCCGCCACGATCGCCTCGACGCGCGCATCTTCCCGGTCGAAGCAGTAGTAGAAGCTCACCGGGTTCTGGAGGTACCCGAAGTACCGCAGGTGGGTGAGGAGCCGCACCGGGCCTTCGGGACGGAATCCCAGTCGTTCCGAGACGAGATCGCGGACGGCCCGGTCGAGGGGGACGGAGGGGTCTCCGAGGGAATCCTCCCGGCGGAACCAGGCGAGGTTGGGGCCCCTCGCGGACCAGAGGAGGTAGCGGTCGAAGAGGCCGGGAAGCTCGGCGAGGTCGAGGTACAGGAGGAAGAGCCGGTAGCGGAACTCGTTGCGGGCCGGGGCGAACCGCCGGTGGCGCACCTCCCCGGTGTAGACGGCGCTTCGGACCGTCACCACGAGGCCCCGAATGCGCGCCCGACTTCGATCCCGGCCCGGACCCCGTCCTCGTGGAACCCGTTCCCCCAGTACGCTCCGCAGTACCAGGTCCGGTTCACGCCGCTGATCTCTTTCCGCCGGCCCTGGGCGGCCACGGCCTGCCGCGTGAAGACGGGGTGGTGGTAGACCGTCCGGAGAAGGACCGTTTCCGGGCGGATCTTCTCCTCCCGGTTGAGGGTCACGAGGAACTCGGCCGGGGCCGAAAGGGTCTGCAGGATGTTCATGTCGTAGGTGACGGAGACCCGGTCCGGGGAAGCGGGGGGGACGAGGTAGTTCCACGCCGCCCAGGCGGCGCGCCTCCGGGGGAGGAGGGAGACGTCCGTGTGGAGGACGACCCGGTTTTCCTGGTACCGGATGGAGGAGAGGATCTCCCGTTCGGCGTCCGTGGGATCGGAAAGGATCGCGAGGGCCTGGTCGCTGTGGACGGCGAGCACCGCATGGTCGAACCGCTCCGGGGGACCTCCCCGGGGGGTCACCTCGACCCCGTCCGCGTGCCTTCGCACGGAACGGATCGGAGTCTTAAGCCGGATCCGCTCCCGGAAGGGCGCCGTGAGCGGGGCCACGTACTCTTTCGATCCGCCCCGGACGACGCGCCACCCGGGCTGGCCGGTCGCGTCGAGGAACCGGTGGTTGGCGAAAAAGCGGGCGAAGAACAGGGCGGGCATCTCATCCGCCGATTCGGGCGCGGCCGACCAGATCGCCGAGGCCATGGGCACGAGGAACAGGTCGGAAAACATGCGCGAGTACCCGCCTTGCTCGAGGAACTCCCCGAGCGTGGGACGGTCATCTCCGGACCGGATCAGTTCCGCCATCGCGCGCTTGAACCGGCCCACGTCGGAGAGCATCCTCCAGAACGCCGGGCGGAGAAGATTCGATCGCTGCGCGAACAGGGTCCGGAGGTTCGAAGGGCAGTACTCGATTCCGGTCCGTTCGCAGCGGGCGCTGAAGCTCATCGTGGAGGGCTGGGTGGCCACTTGAAGCTCCGCAAGGAGGCGGGTGAACAAGGGGTACGTCTCCTCGTTGTAGACGATGAACCCGGTATCGACGGGGAACGTCCGTCCTTCCGCATCGACGTCGACGGTCCGCGTGTGGCCCCCGGCGTACCCTTGCTCCTCGAAGACGGTCACCTCGTGCTCCGCGCAGAGAAATCTGGCCGTCACGAGCCCGGAAACGCCGGCGCCGATCACGGCGATTCTCATCGCGGGAGGAGCCCCTGGCTTCTCACGCCCTCGGGGACGGGTCGAAGGTCGCGGACGATCCCGAGCCACGAGAGGACGACGAGCCCGTAATAGGTCAGGTCGACCTCCCACCAGAAGAACCCCTGCCGTGCGGCGATGGCGTAGTGGTGGTGGTTGTTGTGCCACCCCTCCCCGAGCGTCAGGAAGGCGAGCCAGACGTTGTTCCGGCTCCCGTCGCCGGTGTCGTAACGCTTCGACCCGAGGAGATGGTCGAGCGAGTTGATCGTCGAGGTCGCGTGGAAGAGGACGGTCGTGGAGACGAAAAACCCCCAGACGAGCAGCTGGGGGCCGTTTGTCCCCAGTTCCGGGGCGAAGCGCGAAAGGATGTCGCCCCCGGCGTACAGTCCAGCGGCGAGGAGAACCGGGACGAGGATGTCGAACCGGTCGAGGAAACGAAGTTCGGGGAAGCAGGCGAAGTCCCCGACGAGCTCGAGCCGCGTCGGGAAGTTGCGCGTCGAGGTGATCCACCCGATGTGGCTCCACCAGAAGCCGTGGCGCAGAGGGGAGTGGATGTCCTCTTCCGTGTCGGAGAACCGGTGATGGTGGCGGTGGTGGGCCGCCCACCACAGCGGGCCTCTCTGGGCGGAGGAGCTTCC
>DASUAN010000065.1:0-2844 GCA_035763765.1 Candidatus Deferrimicrobiaceae bacterium | reverse complement strand
GTAGGCCCCGGATCCCCCGAGGAGGAGGACCCGGGGTGTATCCGGCTTTGCTTTCCCCTTCAGAACGATACCCGTATCCCGAGGCTCAGCGTCCAGCCGCTGACATCCACATCGATATTGCCGAACTCCGGTTCGACCCAGTGGTATTTTCCTTCGAAATTGAGGGCAGTCCGCGGATTTAGCCAAGCATCCAAACCAAGGGCGCCGTATCCACCGACGGTCGTGTCGGAATCGTCGATCCCCGGCTCATCGAGGCTGGCGAAGTAGATCCCCAATCCCCCTCCGATATACGGCTCGATGACAGGGGCGGGGAGAATGAGGCGAGCTCCTATGGTCAGCGGGACCACGGCGACCTCGTCCGACCCCCTGTCCGCTGCAAACGCCCCGAAGGTTCCTTCAATGGCCAGGTTGGGGGAGACCCGTGAACCGATGCCGATGTCGAAACTCCCTCCAGTGTCGTACCCCTCCAGACCGCCTCCCGTCGAGGTCACTTCATCGTCGTTCGGCTCAAAGATACCGATATGACCGAAAAGGTACGTCTGCCCGTACACTGCGTGCGGCGGCGGAGCGCCCGCCCCCCGGGGGGGCGGCGGCAGACGCTCGTAGCGTTCGTAGCGTTGCGCCCATGCAGCCTGAGACAGCCCCACGCACAACAGACCCGTCAGAAACAGAACCGTCGACTTTCGCATCGTCCATCCTCCTTCCGACCCGCCGGCCGGCGGGGTACGGTTTCAGATTACCCTCCGCAAAGATGGAAAGAAAGAGGGGAATCCGACTATAATGTCATTCCCATAAGCCTCTATACGAACCCCGAAAGGGAGATATTCATGATCATCGTCATGAAGCCGGGAGCGAAGGAGACGGACACCCAGGCGGTCATCGACAAGATCAAGGATCTGGGGTACACCCCCCACACGATCTACGGCACGACCCGGAACGTCATCGGCGCGATCGGGGACGAGCGGGGGAAATTCGTCCTCCAGGCGCTCGAATCCCTCCCCGGCGTGGAGCGGGTCGTCCCGATCCTCAAGCCGTACAAGCTGGCCAGCAGGGAGGTAAAACCCGAACCCACCGAGGTTCGGCTCGCTCCGGGCGTAAGCGTCGGGGGGAAGAAGCTCCTCGTCATCGCCGGGCCGTGCTCCGTCGAAAGCGAGCAGCAGATGGTGGATACCGCCCGGGCGGTGAAGGCGGCGGGCGCCCAGGTCCTCCGCGGAGGGGCGTTCAAGCCCCGGACCTCCCCCTACGCCTTCCAGGGGCTCGAGGAGAAGGGGCTCAAGATCCTTCGCAAGGCCGGGGACGCGTCGGGAATGCCCGTCGTGACCGAGGTGATGAACCCGATGGACGTCGAGCTGGTCGCCCGCTACTCGGACATCCTTCAGGTCGGCGCCCGGAACGTCCAGAACTTCTCCCTCCTGAAGCGGATCGGAAAATCGAAGCGGCCGATTCTTCTCAAGCGCGGGATGATGACGACCATCACCGAGTTCCTCATGAGCGCCGAATATTGCCTTTCCGAAGGAAGCCACCGGGTGATTCTCTGCGAACGGGGAATCCGCACGTTCGAGGATGCCACCCGGAACACGCTCGACCTCTCGGCGGTTCCCGTGCTCAAGGAGCGGACCCATCTGCCGATCATCGTCGACCCGTCCCACGGAACCGGTCATGCCCAGTATGTCAAGCCGATGTCGTTCGCTTCGGTCGCGGCGGGGGCGGACGGACTGATGATCGAGGTCCACCCGAGCCCGGAGAAAGCCCTCTCCGACGGTCCCCAGTCGCTGACCTTCGAGAAATTCCGGGAACTGATGACGGAACTAACGCCCTTCATCGCCGCGGCCGGCAGAACGATCTGAGCAAAGACGCCACGCCCGTTCGGACATGAAGTCCCTTTTTCGCCCCCGCACTCTCCTCGCCGCGCTCGCAGGGCTCTTTTTCCTGCATCTGGGATACCTCTACTTCAAGGTGGGGGCCGGGATCGCCCGCGATGCCTGGGAGGTCCCGTCGATCCTCTACGGGCGCGCCGCGACCATTCGCCCGGGGGACCCTTTGGACAACCTCCGGCTCGCCGAACGGCTGAGCCGTCTCTCCTACCGGAAAGTCCCGGGAAAGCCGGAACTGCCGGGCACCTGGTCCCTGGAGGAGGGGAGGATCCGGATCCATACCCGGGGATTCCGGGCGGGAGACGCTTCCCATTCCCCCGTCCGGGCCGAGATCGGGATCTCGGAAAGGCGCGTCGCCTCCCTGGAAACGTCG
Organism: Candidatus Deferrimicrobiaceae bacterium; assembly: GCA_035763765.1. Classification (GTDB taxonomy): domain Bacteria; phylum Desulfobacterota; class Deferrimicrobia; order Deferrimicrobiales; family Deferrimicrobiaceae; genus CSP1-8. The sequence continues at coordinate 597 of DASUAN010000065.1, read as the reverse complement.
TCCGGGGCCCCGCTCGAGGAACTGGTCCTCGAACCGGAAGAGATCGCCCGGATCCTCGGCCCGAAAATGGAGTCCCGGCGGATGGTCCCCCTCTCCGCCGTTCCGAAGCACCTCCAGAACGCGGTCCTCGCCGCGGAAGATGCCCGGTTCTACTCGCACTTCGGCATCGACATGATCGGGATCCTCCGGGCCCTGGGGGCGAACCTGCGGCGGATGCGGATCGTGCAGGGGGGATCCACCATCACCCAGCAGCTCGCGAAAAACTTCTTCCTCACGCCGAAACGGAGCCTCTGGAGGAAGATCCGGGAAGCCGAGCTCGCGGTGCTCATCGAGGCCCGCTTCACCAAGGAGCAGATCCTCGAGGCGTACCTGAACAAGATCTATTTCGGCCAGGAAGGTCCGCGCGGGATCTACGGGGTGGCGGATGCGGCGGATTTCTACTTCTCCAAGAGCGTCGGCGACCTGAGCCTCGAGGAGGCCGCGCTGCTCGCCGGCATCATCCGGTCCCCCAATCGGTACTCCCCGCTTCACATGGTCGACAACTCCCGGGAGCGCCGGAACTGGGTTCTTTCGCGAATGGCCTCCCTCGGGATGATC
>DASUAN010000064.1:0-6263 GCA_035763765.1 Candidatus Deferrimicrobiaceae bacterium | reverse complement strand
AATTCGAGGGCCGCCAGGATCTCGCCCCCCTCATCCGGCGAGGTTCCCATGAGGGAAAACGCCCCCTCGAACGTGTCGATCGGGAACTGGTCGCAGATGACCCGCTTCAGAAACTTCACGGCGCTGGCCCGCTTCGCGCGGTCGGGAACGGCGTTCTCGAAAAACTCCCGCCAGTACCGATTGAGCTTCCCCTCGGTCACGGAGAGAGCGAACAGGTTCTCGAACCCCACCTCGTCTTCGATCTGCGCGTTCCGGAAGGAAATCTCCTCGGCGAACATCCGTTGGTAGATCGGAACGTGTCCGAGGCGGGCCGCCGCGCGGGCCAGCAGGGGCTCCGGCATCCGGATCTTCCTCCGCTCGAACAGAGGAACCCACGCCCTCACCGACGCCTCCGGCGAGAGCCCTCCGATTTCGACCAGCTGGAACGAACCGTACAGCCCTTCGCGTTTGAGCGATGAGGTGACGTGTCCCGGGGAGGAGCCGGAGACGATCATCGGGAAATGGCCGGACTTGATGTAGGGACGGAGGATGGAAAAAATCGCCCCGTCGGGAATGTTCTGCAGTTTAATCGTATACTGGAAGTCATCGAAGAGGAAAACCGGGTACAGCAGGTCCCCTCCCGTCGCGAAGGGGAAGGAGAAGGCGTTCGCCAGGGCGGAAAGACCGTCCCCCGTCTCCGAGTACCGGCGGTGGGCGGCAAGAAAATCCCGGCATTCCATCTGCCCCCGGACGACCAGGTTTTCGCACAACGCGTCGAGGTCGAACGCCGCGGGAGGCGACTCCCCCAGGAAGACGAGAAGTTGCCAAAGGTATTCCTGGAGAAAGTGTTGGGAAAGGGCCAAAGGGTGGGAAAGAATCTTGCTGAACGAATAGTAAAACGGGAAAGGGCGCGGGGACGCGGAGCTCTCCGGCAGGGACTGAATCTCCGATTTGAGCTTGAGCAGAAGGGATGATTTCCCGATGTTCGGTGGGCCGTAGATGAGGACCGAGGCCCCGACCCCGGCCTTGCCCTCGAGGCAAACCCTCCGCAGGGAGGTGAGCTCCTGCTCGCGGCCGAAGAACTCCCCGGGGCGGAACGAAAACTCCGCTCCATGGCTCCACAAGAGGCGCACTACGCGAATGCCGGGAACGTTGTCTTCATCCGGACTAATGTACCTTGAACGAGTTGATTTTTCAAAAGGATATTGGTAACGCACGCAAATGAGAGCCGTCCCCCCTTCCGTGAGGAAACCGTCGCGGTACAGCGGCGCCGAGGTAAGGATCGAGCGTCTTCCCTGGGACGAGGCGGAGCTTCGCGTTCTTCTGGCGTTTCCGGAGGTCTACGAAATCGGCATGTCGCACCTGGGCATTCTTCTGCTCTACGAGCTTCTCAACGCCCGGGACAAAACGCTCTGCGAGCGGGTGTTCGCCCCCTGGAGGGACATGGAGGAACACCTGCGCGCCACGGGTTCTTCCCTCCTCTCGCTCGAGTCCGGGCGGCCCGCCCGCGATTTCGACGTAGTTGGGTTCTCCTTGAGCTACGAGCTGACCTTCACGAACGTCCTCGCCATGCTCGACCTCTCCGGCATTCCCCTCCTTCGCCGAGAGCGCAGGGAGAGCGACCCGGTCATCCTGGCGGGAGGGGTCTGCACGCTCAATCCGGCCCCCGTGGCGGAATTCTTCGACGCCCTACTCGTCGGGGACGGCGAGGAGGCGATCCTGGAGATCGTCGGGCGCGTGGAGGAGCGCAAGCGGCGAAACGGGAAAAGGGACGGTCTCCTCCGGGAGCTGGCGGAGATCGAGGGGGTGTACGTTCCGGGAGTCTCCAGAACGGTCACCCGGCGGGTCCTTCCCGACCTCAAGAATTCCCCCCTGATCCCCTCCCCCATCCTGCCGGCGATGCGGGTGGTGCACGACCGCCTGAGCGTCGAGGTCTCCCGCGGTTGCACCCGAGGATGCCGGTTCTGCCAGGCAGGGTACGTCTGCCGGCCCGTCCGCGAGAGGGATCCGCTGCTTCTGCTTCGGTACTTGCAGGAAGTCGCCCCGAAGACCGGCTACGACGAGGTCGGCCTTCTCTCGCTTTCGGCGGCAGACTACGGATGCATCGACCGGCTGATTTCCGACGCCATGGAGACCCTCTCCCCGGAGAGAATCTCCTTGTCCCTTCCGTCTCTTCGGCTGGATGCGCTCCGCGAAAACACCGTCCGCCAGGTCCGGAAGGTCCGAAAGACGGGGTTCACGCTCGCACCTGAAGCCGGAACGGAGAGGCTCCGCCGGTCCATCAACAAGGAGATGGACGAGGAAGATCTCGTGCGGTCGGCCGAGTGGATCTTCGCCAGCGGGTGGCAGACCCTCAAGCTCTACTTCATGGTCGGGCTTCCGGGGGAGACGGCGGACGACGTGCGCGCGATCGGGGAACTGGTCAGGAGGGTGGCCGCGGTTGCCCGGCGCCACGGAAAGCGGAACACCGTGACCGCGAGCGTGTCCACTTTCGTCCCCAAGCCGCACACCCCCTTCCAGTGGGAGGCGCAGATCGGCGGGGAGGAGATCCGGAAGCGGGTGGGAATCATCCGGGCGGCGGTCGGTCGGGAGCGGAACGCGGAGGTGAAGTTCCACACCCCGGAGGTCTCCGAGCTCGAGGGCGCCTTTTCGCGGGGAGACGGTCGGCTCTCCACGGTGCTCCTTTCGGCTTTTCGCCGGGGGGCCCGCTTCGATGCGTGGACGGAGGAGTTCCGTCCGGAGGCGTGGCGAGAGGCGTTCCGGGAGGCCGGGATCGATCCGGCCGAATCCCTTCGGGAGCTCGACCCGGACGCCCCGCTGCCCTGGGACATGGTGGACGCGGGGATCACCCGGGATTTCCTTCTGTCCGAACGCGAAAAGACGCGCACGGGGGAGACGACTCCCGACTGCCGCGCAGAAGGCGGATGTTCGGCGTGCGGTGCATGCCCCCCTGGGCTTGCCAATATCACCTACTCCCCCGCCCCGGCCGTGGACGGCGGGGAGGTGCCGGACCTTCCGAGGGCGGCCGCAGAGTCGCGCGGCGACGGGAGGTATCGCCAGATCGTGCGAATCCGGTACGCCAAGGAGGGGCCCGCGAGATACCTGAGCGGCCTGGAGATCCAGTCCCTCTGGGGTCGCTCCATGCGCCGGGCGGGATTGCCCGTGGCCTACAGCCAGGGATACAATCCCGCTCCCCGCCTCTCCTTTTCCCATGCCCTCCCCGTCGGCACGGAGAGCCTCGCGGAGTTCGTGGAGGGGGAGTTCCGTCTCCCCGTGCTCCCAGGCGAAATCGAAAAAAAACTCCCCCCCTGCCTCCCGCGCGGGATCTCCCTCGGAGAGGTTTTTCCGGTGCCCCCGGGATCCCCGCGCCTTTCGGAGTACGACCTGTCCTGTTGCTACGCCATCGACCCGGTTCCCCCGCACCGGCTGCCGGAGGGGATCACCCCGGGTCGGGCGGAGGAGGCATGGCGCGCCTTCCGGGACTCCGAACGATTCCCGCTGACCGTGGCGAAGGAAGGATCGAACACGGCGATCGACCTCAAGCCGCTGGTCGCCAAATTCTTGATGAACGGGGAAGGGCTATTCATTACAATCGTTCATGGAACCGGGAAGGGGGCCCGGCCGCTCGACGCCGCAGGGGCGATCCTGGGGGTTGCCCTACCGCCCCACTGCTTCTCGGTGAGGAAACTGTCGACCGAACTCCTTCCCCGCCGGAAGGGATAAGGTGCAAAAGGGAAACAAGCTCATCGTCATCAATTCCGCCCCGTACGAGACGCGTGTCGCGACGCTCGAGTCCGGCATCCTCGTCGAGTTTCTCCTCGAACGCGGGGACGACAGGAACATCATCGGCAACATTTACAAAGGACGGGTCATCCGGGTCCTCCCGGGGATGCAGGCCGCCTTTGTGGACATCGGCATGGAGAAGGCCGGTTTCCTCTACGCCGGCGACTTCGTGACTCCCCGGCTCGATTTCGACGACGACGAGAACGGGGAAGAGGATCTCGCGGAGGAAATCGACCTCCACGTGGCCCGATACCCGCAGGAGCAGCACATCCCCCCGATCGAGGGGGTGATCCGGGAGGGACAGCTCCTCACGATACAGGTGGCCAAGGAACCGCTGGGGACCAAGGGGGCGCGGATCACCACCCACATCACCCTTCCCGGCCGGTATCTCGTGCTTCTCACCTGGTCCGCACACATCGGCATCTCCCGGAGGATCGAGGACCCGGAGGAGCGGGAGAGGCTCCACTCGATCGTGGGAAAGATCCGTCTGGACGGGATGGGGGCCATCGTCCGCACCGCCGCGGAAGGGAAGACGGAGGGCGAACTGAAGGCGGACATGGACTACCTCGTCCGCCACTGGGACACCATCCGGAAAAAGGGGGAGGCGGCAAATGCGCCCATCCTCATCCATCGGGAGCTCTCCCTTCCCCTGCGGGCCGTGCGCGACCTGTTCACGGCGGATACGGACCGGATCGTCGTGGATTCGGAGGACGAGTACGTGCGGATCCGGGACTTCGCCTCCCAGTTCTTCCCGCGCCTCCGCGACCGGATCGAGCTCTACCAGGGAACCCAGCCGATCTTCGAGCACTACGGCATCGAGATCGAGCTCGCCCGTGCTTTGGACAAGAAGGTCTGGCTGAAAAGCGGCGGTTATATCGTGATTGAGCAGACCGAGGCGCTTACCGTCATCGACGTCAACACCGGCAAGTATGTGGGCCGGTCTTCCCTGGAGGAGACGACCGTCAAGATCAATCTCGAGGCGGTGAAAGAGATCGTCTACCAGCTCCGCCTGCGCAACATCGGCGGGATCATCATCATCGATTTCATCGACATGAAGGGCGAGGAGAACCGGGAGAAGGTATACCAGGCGCTCGTCGACTCGCTGCGGGCGGACCGGAGCAAGACGACCATCTGCAAGATCTCGGAGCTCGGCCTGGTCGAGATGACGCGCAAACGGGTGCGGGAGAGCCTTGCCCGGTCGCTATCGGAGGCCTGTCCCTACTGCTCCGGGGAGGGGATCATCAAGTCGAAGAAAACGATCTGCTACGAGATCTTCCGGGCGTTCGAGCGGCAGGCTCCTCTTCTGGCGGGAAAGCAGGTCTCCCTCAACGTCCACCCGGCGCTCGCGGAGGAGATGTTCGGCGAGCACCGCCGGTTCATCGAGATGCTCGAAAACCGGTTCGGGATGAAGGTGAACATCTCCGCCTCCGAGAAGTTCCACATCGAGCAGTTCCAGATCGAGCATTCCTGAGCGAACATCCCGTAACCTTCCGCGCGGGATGCGCTCTGTCGAACCGATCCCCCGCTGATCCTGGTTCGTGGAAAACGAACAACAATCCCCCGGGAGATGGTTCCCCGGGGGATTGTTGTTCCTCCCGATGTTCGAACGATGTCGGATTCCCGGATCAGGGGCCGCTCGGGCCGGCGATCCAGGAAATCCAAAACGCCTCGATCTCATCAGTCCCGGGGCCGAAGTATCCCCGCGCCCTCACTAACGTGTCATCAACGATGATGGCGTCCGAAAGGGTCGGGGACTGGATCGCATTGTTGTCGTAGCGCGCATCGGTGCGAGACGGCATCGGGATCACCACGTTGTCTCCCGGGACCTTTAATTCAAAGAGGTCTCCGGTCTGCCAGCCACTTGGCGGAGGCTCATCCCCCGGAGCAACCCTGCCTTCTGCCGAATCAGTGAAGATGATCACCACATTGTCGGCAAACAGGGTGTCGATTTCGGTAAACGCTCCATAGACGTCCACGAGCGACCCGTCCCGAAGGGCGGGGATCCCGAGATTGTTGTCGACCGCGACTTTCTGCATCGTTTCGTTGTCCTTGAAGGCCCACCTCGTGACATTGTTGTCAAAGGAAAACATGGTATGGAAAGAGCGCCCTCCGGCCGTGGCGATGTCGAATGTCCTCAGCGTCTTGTCGACGTTGTCCACGATGCCGGAAAGAACGTACTTGACCTCCTCCACCGTAGCGAATACCTGGGGACGCATGAGCACGTTGTTCTTGTTCTCGACGATCTTGAGTCCGACGAATTCGATCGTCACGTCGTAGAGGCGGCCCCCCCCTTCCCGGTCGGTCGTCACCGGGATCACCAAGTCACGGCCGACGAAGTGGACGTCGAAATGGGAATTGGCCGTGGGGTGAAATGGTTTTACCTCGGTCCCGCGAACGCCATACAGGTCGCTGTAGTACACCCGGATCTTTCCGTACGTCCCGGCGGGAACGTCAAAGAGTTTGTTCAGGAACCTGGCGATTTTCTGCCCGGATGGAAGGTG
>DASUAN010000063.1:0-7674 GCA_035763765.1 Candidatus Deferrimicrobiaceae bacterium | reverse complement strand
CCGGGCCTGGTCGGTGAACGCAATGCCCGTCGTGTTCGGAGCCGCGTCCGAGACGACGGCGTCGGCCTTCCGCCCGAGAAAGGCGACGATCCCGGCGGGGAGGGCGGGGTCCGTGAGGTCCCGGTGGAAGAAGCGGAAATTCGCGTCCGGAAGAGGGTCCATCGGGAGGATGTCCACCGCAGCCACCTTCCCCTTCGGCCCGACGAGCCGCAGGAGGACCTGGCTCCAGCCGCCCGGCGCCGCGCCGGCGTCGATCACGCAGTCCCCCGGCCGGACGACCTTCTCCGCCCCGGCGAGTTCGAGAAGCTTGTACGCCGCCCGGGAGCGGTATCCCTCTTTCTTGGCCTTCGCGTAGAAGGCGTCCTTTCTCTTGTACACCCCCCCATGCTATCCGATCGCCGGTCCGGTTGACAGTGCGAAACCCCCTACGATACAGTCAGTTTGCCCATGAAAGGAAGCGGGACGGACATCGACGGGGTCTTCCGGTATCTGCGGGGCGATCTCCGCACGGTGGAGAAGGCGCTCGTCGCCCATCTCCAGTCCCCCGTTCCCCTGATTCCCGTCGTCGGGAAGCACATCACCCTGTCCGGGGGGAAGAGGTTCCGCCCCGCGGTCCTTCTGCTCGTCGCGGAGGCGTGCGGCTACACCGGACCGCGCAGGATCGTCATGGCCGTCGTGACGGAGTACATGCACAATGCGACGCTTCTGCACGACGACGTGGTGGACGGCGGAACGGTCCGCCGCGGCAAGCCGTCGGCGAACGTCGTCTACGGGAACTCGGTGAGCATCCTCGTGGGGGATTTCCTCTTCGCGCGCGCCTCGCAGCTCATGACCGAAGACGGGGACCTCGACGTCCTGGGGATCTATGCCCGCACGCTGGTCCACCTCTCCGAGGGGGAGGTGCTCCAGCTCATGAAGTCCGCCGACCGGGGGATCACCGAGAACGACTATCTTCGGGTCGTCTTCCACAAGACGGCCTCGCTGATCGCCGCCGCGAGCGAGACGGGGGCCGTCCTCGCGGGAGCCGACGGCACCCTCAGGCGACGGATGTTCGAATACGGCAGGTCGGTGGGGATCGCCTTTCAGCTCATGGACGACGTCCTCGACTACGTCGGCTCGGAGAAGGAGCTCGGGAAGCGGCCGCTCCAGGACCTGCGGGAGGGGAAGATCACCCTGCCGCTCATCCATGCCCTGCGGGAGGCAGGGGACGGAGACCGGCGGAAAGCGGGCGAGATCCTCGACCGCCGGAGGTTCTCCGACCGGGAGATCACGTTTCTGGCCGGCATGGTCCGGAGAAACGGGGGGCTGGAGTACACCCGACGGAGGGCGAGAGCCTTCGTGAAGCGGGGGAAGAGGCTTCTTGCCCATCTTCCGGCCGCGCCCGCCCGCGACGCGCTTGCGTCCCTGTCGGACTACATCGTTTCCCGGACGCACTGAAGCAACGTCCGATCCGCGCCGCGGGGGGGGTCGATGTCCCGCGGACGGTTGACACGCAGGGAAAAGGAGGGGAAGATACACGAATAGCGATTGAAAGTTCCCGTCGGGCGCCCGATCACGGGTATCGGGAAGATGGTGCAAATCCATCGCTGCCCCGCAACTGTAACCGGCGACGAAATCCGCACCAAGGCCACTGGGGAGGTTTTCCCGGGAAGGCGCGGAGAGTAGGTTCGTAACCGGGAGCCAGGAGACCGGCCCGACCGGAAGTTTTCCCGGATCACCTTTCGCGGGAGAAGGGTCGGGAAGGCGGGCCGGCAGGATCGATCCCCCCAACCTTTCCTCCACGGAAGGGTGGGGGGTTTTTTTTGGGGCGTTTGCCGCACAGCGAGGGGATCACGGCGGCCCCGGGCGGGTACGGTCGGCGTTTGTTCGCCGTCGTTCTGCTCCTGGCGTCGATATGGCCGCTGCGGGCGCGGGCTTTTTCCCCCCTGGTGATGACCGACGAGCGCGGGGTCACCGTGCGGCTTTCCTCTGCTCCCCGGCGGGTCGTCTCTCTGGCCCCGAATCTCACCGAGATCGTCTTTCTCCTCGGGCAGGAGGAAAGGCTCGTCGGGGTGACGAGATACTGCAACTATCCGCCCCGGGCCGCAGCGCTTCCCCGGGTCGGGGGGATCGTGGACCCCGACGTCGAGCGGATCGTGGCGGCGGGCCCGGACCTCGTCCTGTGCACGACGGACGGCAACCCGAAGGAGCGGATCCGCGTGCTCGAGGAGATGGGGATTCCATGCTTCGCGGTGGGGCCGCAGGATATGGCCGCGGTCTTCGAAACGATCCAGAGGATCGGTGCGCTTCTCGGCGTTCCGGAGAGAGGGAGAAAGGAAGCGGACGCTCTCCGGGACCGGGCGGAACGCGCCTCCCGGGCGAAGCTCGGCCCCTCGCCCCGCGTTCTCTTCGTCGTCTCGACCTCCCCCGTCATCGCGGCCGGGAACGGAACCTTCCTCGATGAGATCGTGCGCGCCTCCGGAGGGAAGAACGCGGCCGCGGGGTACGGCGGGCGCTATCCCCGCCTCTCCGTGGAAGACCTCCTCAAGGCAAGCCCCGACATCATCCTCGTGGCGGCGATGGCCGGGGTGGAGCGCTTTTCCCCTGCCGTTTCCCGCTGGACGGAGGTCCCCGCCTTCCGCAACGGCGATGTCGTCACCCTGGACGGGGACCTGGTCACCCGTCCGGGCCCCCGGATGGTGACCGCGCTCGAGAAGGTGGCCGGGGTCCTCTCCGCGTGGCGGGAGCGACACCTGGCGGAAACCGGTGGGGAAACGGGGGGCAGGCGGTGAGACGAAAGGCGGTCATCTTTCCGCTCCTCGTCTCCGCCCTGGCGGGGGCGGTGCTTTTTTCCCTGTCCACGGGTCCCGTGCGGATGTCTCTCGGAGAGATCCTCGGGGCTCTCGCGAGGGGAGCCTCCGAGGGGCCGCCCGGGGATACGGCCGCGCGGGTCGTCCTGACGCTCCGGCTTCCGAGGGCCCTCCTCGGGGCGCTGGTGGGCGGTGCGCTTTCCTCCTCGGGGGTGGCGTTCCAGGCGCTCCTTCGGAATCCGCTCGCCGACCCGTACATCCTTGGCGTCTCGGGAGGCGCCGCGGTGGGCGCGATGACCGCCAGGCTGCTTTTGCCGGGAGACTCCTTCCTGCCGCTGCCGCTTTGTGCATTCTTCGGGGCCGCCCTCGCGGCGTCTGCCGTGTTCGTGCTGGCCCGCCGCCGGAGCGGGGTTTCCCGGGAGCGTCTCATCCTGATGGGCGTGATCGTCGGCGCGTTTCTCAACGCGTTGATCATGATGATGGTCGCGCTGGCCCCTCCGGGAAGGATCCCGGGGGCCGTCTACTGGCTCATGGGGGACTTAAGCCTCGGCACCCCCGAAAGGGTCGGGCTCCTGGCGTCCTACGTGGCGGCGGGGGTGGCGGTTCTGTTCCTTCTCTCCCGGGGAATGGACCTGCTGCTCCTGGGCGACGAGGCCGCCTTCCAGAGCGGGCTTCCGGTGGAGAGGGTGAAGACGGCCGTATACCTCACCGCCTCGCTGCTCGCCGGCTCCGTGGTCGCGGTTTCGGGCCTCATCGGGTTCGTCGGTCTCATCGTTCCGCACGGGGCGAGGTCGATCGTCGGCTCCGGCCACCGGCGCCTGTTGCCGGCCGCCTTCCTTCTCGGGGGGACGTTCCTCATCGCGGCGGACGTGCTCGCCCGCACGTTCGGCCCCTCCGGGGAACTTCCGGTGGGGGCGGTCACCGCCTTGTCCGGGGCTCCGTTCTTTCTCTATCTCCTGCGCCGCAACGGGGGAAAGCCGTGAACGAAGAGGTCCTCGCCGCGAGCGCCCTGACCTTCGGGTACGGGGAACGGGATGTGCTGGCCGGCGTCGACCTGCGCGTCCGGGAAGGGGAGGTGGCCATCCTGTTGGGCCCCAACGGCGCGGGGAAAAGCACGCTCCTCAAGCTCTTCTCGGGGGTGCTCCGCCCGCATGGCGGCGAACTGACCGTCTTGGGCCGACCGCCGTCCTCGTACGCGAGGAGGGAGATGGCCAGGATCCTGTCGGTCGTGGGGCAGGATCCCCCCCTCGACTTTCCGATGTCGGTGGAAGAGTACGTGATGCTCGGCCGGTTTCCCCACCAGGGGTTCTTCGGGCAACCGACGGCCGAGGACCGGCGGGAGGTCGACCGGGCGCTGTCGATGACCTCCCTTCCGGGCTTGCGGGCGAGGGGGTTGGGCGAAATCTCCGCGGGCGAGCGTCAGCGGGCGGCCGTGGCGAGGGCGATCGCCCAGGGGGCGAAGGTGATGCTTCTGGACGAGCCGACGGCGTTCCTGGACATCTACCACCGGGTCGCATTCTACGAGGTCGTCACGCTCCTCTCGGAGTCGTGCGGCGTCACCGCGCTCATCGCCTCGCACGATCTGTCGCTTTGCGCGGAATACGGGGAGCGGATCATCCTGCTCTCCGGGGGAACGGTCCGGGCCTCCGGCCATCCCGGGGAGGTCCTGACGGCCGGAAACATCCGGGAGGCGTTCGGAGTAGACGCCGTATGTGACCGGAACCCTTCGACCGGGGCCATCCGCGTAACCCCCGTGCGAAGAGGAAGAGAAAAAGGGGAGGGAACGATTCCCCGGGAGGAACCGGGGACGACCGCCTGACCGCGATCGCCCTCGTTCGAGGGGGAGGAAGATGCCGTGAGCCATGGAAACCGGGGAAGGGCGGCGGGAGTCCTGCTCGCCGCGATCGTCACGGTGGTCCCTGCCGCCATGCGGGCGGAGGAGGCGACCCGTCTGGACCCGATCGTCGTCACCGCCACAAGGGTCGAGCGGAAGGTGTCCGAGCAGGCTTCCGCGGTGAGCGTCGTGACCCGGGAGGAGATCGAAGGGAAAAGTCCCCTGGTGGCGGGGGATGTGCTCCAGGGAATTCCCGGGGTCGACGTGCAGCGCAGCGGCAGCGCGGGGAATCGGGAAAACATCAAGATCCGGGGCGGCCTCGGGACGCACACCCTTGTCCTCATCGACGGGTTTCCGGTGAACAGCCCCACCCTCGGACAGTTCGACCTCTCCTCGCTCCCCGTGGACGGGTTCGACCGGGTGGAAGTGGTCCGGGGAACGCAGAGCGCCCTGTACGGATCCAACGCGATGGGGGGAGTGGTGAATTTCCTTCCCCGGAAGGGGAAAGAGGAAAGGGAATACGGCGTGGGGGTGTCGGGAGGATCGTATTCCACCCTGGCGTGGAAGGGATTCGCCCAGGGTGGGGGGAAAAAGGGGAACCTCCACCTCGGGGCGAGCGGCTTCGAGAGCGACGGGATCCTGGAAAACGACGACACCTCCCTGGCCTCCTTCCTGGGGGCCGGGGAATGGTCCACCGGGGGGTGGGGAAACCTCCACGCCATCGTCCTCTCCACGGGCGAGCGGAAGGGGATCCCGGTCGATTTCGGCTCGCCGCGGGACGAAAACCATGACCTGGTGCGGCGCGGTCTCCTGGTTGGCGCCCGCTGGGAGGTGTTCGCATCGGAGGCGGTTGTCGTGACCGCCTCCGGGAGCATTTTCGACGAGGACTTCCACGAGGAGGACCCGGCAGACCCCGACGAGACCTTTCCCTTCGCCTTCGACGACAAGACCGAGACGCGCAAATCGACGTTCGGACTCCAGGGGCGCGTTTCCGCCGGGCGCCGGTCCACGACGTTCGTCGGGGTCGAATACCAGAAGGATCGAGGGAAGGATGTCCTTCTTTCCAACTTCGGCGACACCCGGATCGCCTCCTCCACGTACAACCGGTCGGCCTATCTTCAGGAGGAGATCCGGCTTTGGGAAGGTTCGGGGGTGAGTCTGGGCGCCCGGCTGGACGAAAATTCCGAGGCGGGCACCGAGTTCAACCCGAAGATCGCGATCTACCAGAAGATCCCGGGCACAAGGGCGAGGATCAGGGGAGCCGCCGGCCGGGGATTCCGGGTTCCCACGCTGTCCGAAAAGTACGATCCGTTCATAGGGAATGCCGGACTTTCCCCCGAGGTGGCCGTTTCCTGGGAGACGGGCGCGGACGCGACGCTTCTCGACGGGAAGGGGAGAATCTCCGCGACGTGGTTCTACCAGGATTTCCGCGATCTCATCCAGTTCGACGGTTCCGTTCCCGGTCCCGCCGGCTTCGGGCAGTTGCGCAATGTCGGGAAGGCGTTCTCCCGGGGAGTCGAAGCGGAGGCGGAGGTACGCCTCCTTCCGTCGACGACGTTGCTCGTCGTCTACACCTTCACGGACACGTGGGATGCCGAAAACCGAAGGCGGATCCTCGGCGTGCCGGAGCACCGCGGCACCCTCTCCGTCCTTCTTCATCCATCGCCTCGATGGGAGGGGCGGGTCGACTGGCGGGTGGAGAGCGACCAGCTCGACGCCCCCCCGAATGGGGAGAATATCCATCGGGCGGGGTACGCGCGGGTCGACGCCTTCGCCAGGTACCGTTGGGAGGTCTCGGAATCCGGATTCCGGGAGATCATCCTGGTCGGAAGAGTCCAGAACCTCCTCGACCGGGAGTACGAGGAGCGGAAAGGGTTCCCGTCTCCCCGGTTCAACTTTCTGCTGGGGGCCGAGGTGAGAATCTGACGGGGGCCGTGGGCGGACCGAAAACGGGGGGAGGAATCGCATGAAGAACATCGCGACGGAAAGGGAAACCGCTGGAATCCGGCGGTCCCTTTTCTGGTCGGCGACCGCCCATCTCCTGGGAGGGTTCGCCTTGCTGGCGATGGGAACGGCTCCTTCATCCGGCCCCTTTCGGGGAGTCGTGGACGTCTTCCTTCTGGGGCCGTCCATCCCTGCCGATCCCGTCGCCGGACCGGCGGCCCCCCCCGCCGTCTCCGTCCCTTCGATGCGTCCCCGGGAGGGGGTTGCGGGGGAGAGGGCATCCCTTCCCGGGAAGACGGTTTCGGGAGTTCCCGCCGCACCGGCGGAAGATGGGGGCGGCCGGGAGGATCCCGGCAAGACCGTCCTTTCGCCGGCTTCCAGTGTGCCAAACCCTGCGGGGGAGGGGCTGGCGGAGGGAGAAGGAGAATCGGAGCCGGCGGCGAGGATGGCTCCCTCCGGCGGCGGGATGAACGCTGCCGGGCCGACCGGAGAGGCGATGGCAGCCTTCGAACCGGGCCGGACGGGGGATGGATCCGGGATGGGCACGGCCCTGCTGCGGCGAAGGATCCAGTCCCGGATCGTCTACCCGGAGGAGGCCGTGCGGCGGGGCCAGCAGGGGGAGGTGCTCCTGCGGATCCGCATCGAAAGGGGCGGCGTCCCGTCGGAGGTTCTCATCGCCCGGAGCAGCGGGGTTTGGCTGCTCGACGAGGCCGCCAGTCGCGGGGTGATCCGCGCCGCCCCCCTTCCGTCCGACCCCGGATGGGTCGAGGTCCCGATCCGGTTTCAGCTCCGGTAAGTGGGGACCCCGGCGGTCCCGTTCCCCTGCTTTACTCTCCCCCCGCAACGATATAATCTAAAGTAATTTCGTGGCCGCCTTGGGAGGGCAATGGGTGGAGCGAAGCGTCCTGGAAAAATGCAGGGAAGAGCTTCAGCGCCAGATGGACGAGCTGCTGGCAGGGGCGGGGCGGACCGTCTCCGACATGACCACCGTCCCCGAAGAGAACTTCCCGGATCCCACCGACCGTGCCCTTTTGGAATCGAACCGGAATTTCACCCTTCGCCTCCGCGACAGGGAGCGAAAGCTCCTTGCCAAGATCAAGGAGGCCA